>NZ_JCAMRX010000064.1:0-32959 GCF_059821285.1 Spirulina sp. LEGE 11439 | reverse complement strand
TCATTTTTACTGTACTATTTATCTCTTTTTAGCACAACAACTTCGGTAGACCCCACCTATGAAATCAATTTACTTTTAAGATTGACTGCTATTTTGATTTTCTGCTGACAGTTCAGCGAACAGCGATCGGCGAACAGTAGCGATCGCTAAAGCAGGAGGCTTAAAATCTTATTATTTTGGTCAAACTGAGAAATTTTTTGTTGATTCTCAATCTAATCATCATCTGTAAATTCTTCGATTGTCTCGCGTCCTACTTCACTCAAGATGAAATCAATAAAATCGCCAACGGGAGGGACGCGATCCGAAGCAAATACCATACCTAAGGTTTGTGTCATTTTATAATGTCCGTCCTCGATATTTTCTGACGTGGGTTCGATACCATCTAAGCTCAGAACATTAACCGGTAATGCTGCAATTTCCTCTGAGATCGGGATTGTGCCGATGCTGTATTCTGTGGTTGCGATCGCGTCTAAAGCCTGTGCGTCGTCGGTCAATAAAATCGCGTCTGGGGTAATTTCTAAATCTTCTCCTAAATAATGCTCTCGTAGGAGTTGTTTTTCGCTTTCATCTTCAGGAATATCAATGAGAAAGATCGGGGCATTTTCTCCGCCAATCTCTTGCCAGTTTTTAATCTCTCCGCGATAAATTCCTTGTAATTGCTCCGTGGTTAAATCTGTCACATTCCCGATACTTTGATGAGTAACAACAACCAAAGCATTTTGAGCAAGAACTTGATATTCAAGAGCTTGGCTCTGTTCTTCTGTTGTCAGAGGACGACCGACGGCACCAATATCTACAATCTTATCTTTAACTCCTTGAATGCCACCACTGGTTTGACTGTTGGGTAAAAACTTAAATTCAACGGCTTGAGATTTTTCTTGATAGACTTCGGCCAGTTCTTCTAAAATTTCGTAGGTTTCAACCGAACCGCCAATTTTAATTTCTTGTTGTGTTAGCGATACATTATTAGAGTCATTCGACAGACAACCTTGTACGCAAAGAATGACAATTCCGAGTAATTTTAAAGTGTTAGAGAATTTCATGATAGCGATCGCCATTGATTTGAATATGAGTCAAGGCCATTTCTCGCGTTAAGTTCGGCGATCGATGGGAGACCTACTCTATTAGTATGTCATCGAGTCGCGAATTGAGCGAGCAAAAGCATTCCTATCGCACTCAAGAAGCTCTGTCTTGCCGATATAGCTCTTGAGTACGGGTTGAATTGCCTAAATTGTCTTTAAAATGGCGCGAAAAATCGTGGCAATTTTAGCTAGAATATTCAACGTCTCGATGATGGGGAGCCATGAAATCAATTTCCGGGCCGATGGGAACAATTCCCGTCGGATTGATGGTTTTATGGCTCTCGTAATAATGCCCTTTAATGTGTACAAAATTAACGGTTTCTGCGACACCGGGAGTTTGGTAGAGATCGCGAATATAGCCCCAGAGATGGGGATAATCGACGATGCGGCGAATATTGCACTTGAAATGCCCCACATAGACTGGATCGAAGCGCACGAGGGTGGTGAATAGCCGCCAATCTGCTTCTGTAACGCGATCGCCGACAAGATAGCGTTGTTTCGAGAGGCGCTCTTCGAGCCAATTCAGAGTATTAAATAAGGGTTTTATTGCCTCTTCGTAGGCTTCTTGGGTCGTGGCAAATCCGCATTTATACACCCCATTGTTAACGGTATTGTAAATGCGATCGTTCACCGCATCGATTTCCGAGCGCAATTCTTGAGGATAATAGTCTCCCGGTTTTGCACCGATACGATCGAAGGCACTATTAAACATCCGAATAATTTCTGAGGATTCATTATTCACGATCGTTTGAGCCTGTTTGTCCCAGAGAATCGGCACCGTCACCCGTCCCGTATATTTAGGATCGGCATGGGTATAGATTTCGTGTAAAACCTCGGCATTAAACAGAGGATCGGCGATCGCCCCTTCACCGGGTGCAAATGTCCAACCGCGATCGCCCATCAACCAATGTACGACGGATAGGGAAATCATCTCTTCCAATCCCTTGAGAGCGCGGAAAATCAGCGTCCGATGCGCCCAAGGACAGGCATAGGAGACATAGAGATGATAGCGTCCCGATTCTGCCTTAAAACCCCCTTTCCCTGTAGATCCGGGGCTGCCGTCAGCAGTCACCCAATTACGAAACTGTGAGGCTTTGCGAAGGAATCGCCCTCCTGTGCTGGTCGTGTCGTACCATCGATCCTGCCAAATACCGTCTACTAAAAGTCCCATAATTCTTCTCCTGAAAATATTATTTTTGCAGTCCTGCGCGATCGCATTTAAAACTATCTTGACATAGCCAGCGAACCCAAAATGAATCTGATTGGTTTTCGCGTACCGTCTTGGGTTTCTGAGGATGAATGGAACACATGGAATATAAATTTACAAGTATATTTGTTATAACAGGGAAATACTTTTTTATCATTGCCAACATATTTTAACAAATTAGAATGTAGCACGGCCGAAGCCTAAAAGTTATAATCGAGTCAACTCATCATGAGCCAAACAGTTTGGAATATTCTCGGCTTACTTACTCTCCTTGCAGGTATTTTACTGTTTTGGGATTATCCCGAACGATTAGCAATTTTACCTCCCGATCGCTATTTTCAATTCATTGCTGAAGGAGTCTTTTTTGCTTTAGTCCTTGGTGCGATCGCCTGTATGTGCTTCTTTCCTAAATCTCGTCCTATTACTCTACGAATTATCGGTGCGATCGGTGTTTCAGGATGTATTTTTATTATCATTGAGGGATTTCGACAACAAAATTTTTCCCAATATCCAATCGTTTTCTTATTTTGGCTACCCGGCTCGATTTATTTGGTTTTATCAGGTAGAATGGACTAGAGATCGAGATTGCGGAAATTCCCCTTATCTCGATCTTATATTAAATTAGCTGGAATACTCATCACAGATTAGCGGCTTAGATTTTGTCTCTCAACTCAATGATTTCTAGCGATAAGGTTGGGTTTCACTTCGTTCTACCCAATTGACTCAATTTTTCACGACTCAATTTTTCATACGGTCTTTTTGAGTTGTTAATTCGACAAGAAACAGATATTATTTCAAGATAGATTAATGAATGAATCAATCATAATCTTCTTTTAAACAATCAATTCTATCCTAAAACTTGAGGTAAAACAATGACATCTCGTAATGGAAAGCGTACATTGATCGGTGATTTTCGCGATTTTATTATGCGCGGGAATGTAATTGACTTGGCTGTTGCTGTCATTATTGGGGGCGCATTTGGCAAGATCGTCACTTCATTCGTAGAAAATATCATTACTCCGCTTATCTTAAATCCAGCAATGCAAGCGGCTCAAGTCGATAAGCTGGAAAATTTAGCGGCTGGAGGCATTCAATATGGTTTGTTTTTGGCAGCAATTTTGAACTTTATCGTCATCGCTTTTTGTATGTTTCTGGTGGTTCGTAGTTTTGAAAATGCCCAAAAACGCATGACCCGAGAAGAAGCGATCGCGGCACCGGAACCGACTCCCGATCCGTCAATTGTGGCACAAGAAAATTTGACCCAAGCTGTTGAAAGGCTCACACAAGTCATGGAGCAAAAAACCTAGACTGACAAGGAATTTGAGCGATCGCATTTATCCTTGCATTGGCTATAGGATTGGGAGTAGTTCAGGGGAGAGGTCTGTTTTGACTTTTCTCCTCATTCTCCACAATCATTGCCACCAATTCTTCTAATTGAGCAGGGTTGCCGTGAGGATATAATTTCTTAACGGGAATTTGTGCCAACAAACGCGTCAAACTGACAAACTCTGCCTTTCTCAAGTCGCGATCGAGAAGATAGTTGGTTGAAGTATTGGCAATGAGAGCGATCGCTGCCTCTCGAGAGGAAATTTCCTCAATTCTCGGGGCATTTTCAGATTGTCGCGTTTGCAAAAGATATATTTGTGACAAAGGAAGTGAGGCGGACTGAAAGGAATATTTTTCTTGGGTTAAATCTAAGTAACGTTTATCCCATGTTGGATTCGTGGGAACGATCGCGGGAAGTCGATCGCGATCGCCATAAAGAAATCCCACAGATTCCGGCCACAATCGCAAGCGAGGATAAGCCGGATGCACGTAAGGAATATTTTCTCGCCAATGTAACGCTACCACATCATCCGAGAGTATGGGATGACCGCGTTGGGCAAAAGCCGCCGCCGTTGTGGATTTTCCCGCCCCTGCCGTCCCGACAAAAGCGATCGCGCGTCCGGCAATGGCGATCGCACTAGCATGCAAGCAAAATATTCCTTGTAACCGCAGAACAAAAGCGAGAACAGGTCCCAAAAGATAGGTTGCCGTATCTTCTAAAGTGAGAGAATTCGGCCAGTTTGCCCAAATTTGCAAAGGCGATCGCTGAATCAAAAACTCAGTTGCATCGCCATATTGCCAATAAAATAGCGTGTTTTCTGGGGATTCGCGATCGAAACATTGCCAAACTTGTAAATTAGGCTTGCCTGTTTCGTAATTCGACGAACTCGAATACCATATTTCCCGCCGAAATTGCGCCAAAGCGGGAAATATCCTCAACTGTATCTTCACGGGTCGGGATGTTTGCGACAACAGTTCCGCAGTTGTTAAAGGCACTAAACCGGGAAGGAGAAGATGAGTCGAGAGGGTCAGTCCGCAAATTCGATAAGTAAATATTCCCATTACCGATGACCCATTGATTTAATCGGTTTTATTGGGAACGGCAGCCATTCCAGGACCATCGGGAGCAATTCCTTCAACCGCAAAATTTTGAGTGAGGGTTTTGATATCGCCATACCTTTTTAACTGGGGTTTCTGATAGGACGATCTGAGGCTTGGATGGGTTGACATGGTGACTTGCTCCGCAAAAATGCTCTTGCATCTGTCTTAGCAGATTTTTTCGTTAATTGGTTTTATTGGGAACGGCACCCATGCCCGCGCCGTCGGGCGCAATGCCTTCCGCATCGAAGTTTCGGGTTAAGGTTTTGATATCCCCGTATGTCCTGAGTTGAGGTTTTTGATAGGGTCGTCGGGAATTGGGCTGGGTTGACATGGTGACTTGTTCCTCAAAAATTTTTCTTTAGTATTTCTTAGCAGATATTTTTAGGTTGTGACGTTCTCTCACCGCTAAGTCCTTCGGACTCTAGCGGGAGCTTCAAAAGAGACTGAGTTGAACCCAGTTCTTTGCAGTTTCTTGCTTCACGGGCTGACTATCGTCTAAGCCTCCACAAGCAGAAGCGATGAGACCCACCGCTTGTAAATCTTCCCATGCCCGATGCAAAATGTTAATTGCCGCGTTTTCGTCTCTGTCCATCGTTAGTCCGCATTTCGGGCATTCATGAGTGCGAACCGAGAGAGTTTTCGGGACTTTCGTACCACAGCCGCTACAATCTTGACTTGTGCCATGAGGATTCACCTTGACTACCCGAACGCCGCATTTGACTGCCACTGCTTCTAAGATAGTGATAAATTGTCCCCATGCTGCATCAAGAACACTTTTAGCTAATCGAGTTCTCGCCAGTCCTTTGATGTTTAAATCTTCAACAGCAATTAAGTCATAACACCTCGTTAACCAGTTTGCTATTTTGTATTGAAAATCTTTTCTTTGTCGCTGAATTCGTTGATGAATTCTGGCAATCTTGTTTTGTTGTTTTTGATAGTTTTTTGACCCTTTTGTTTTGTTCTTTAATCTCCTTTGCTGACGTGCTAAATGATTCTGTGCCTTGCGATAGGTTTGCTGAATGGGAACGGTTTCACCCTCCGATGTGGTTAAGAATTCTTTTAATCCCACATCAATCCCTACTGCTGTCTTGACTTTATCTAATGGCAAGGGTTCAGGGACTTGTTCATCTTTCGCCGTCAAACAGACATAATAACCATCTGCTTTCTTGACAATGGATGCGGTTTTCAGTTCAAACCCTTCGGGAATCGGACGGTGAACGATAACCGGAATTATCCCCAATCGCGTCGTTATCAAATTTTTCCCATCAAACTTCATCGTAGCTTTCGGGTGGTTAACCCGTGAAAACTCAAACGATCTCAACTGTCCTGCTTTTTTAAACCTCGGTCGTCCTCCACGCTTTCCCTTCTTGTCTGGAACTCTCCATTTTTTCCAGGCTTTATCTAATCTTTGTAGATTGATTTGTTGCACTTCTGAGTAGATTTCCTTGTAATCGGGAAAGAGGATTTTTGTTTCTTTAAGTGCCGCTTGTTGAGTGTAGTAATTTACAGATTCCGGGATTTCTCCAATTGATGAGGACACCAAACTGCACCGATCTACTTGAGAGCGGGTTTGTCTCAAGTAGTCATATCGTTGACCCAAGGCATAGTTCCAATGGCGACGTAAGAGTTCTAGCCAATAATCAATCTTTTCTGCCTGTTCTCGGGTCGGTTTAATTCGGTAGCAGTAAGTTAGAATCATATTGTCATTATAGCTTATCGCTTTTCATTGGTCAGTTTTGTTAGTTGAATTTAACGGGGAAGTTGACTCGCTACCGCTCGATTTCCTTTGTTGGTCGCGATTCCTCTCCCGCTAAATCACAGATTCTAACGGGAGACCCCTCGCGACATTTAGTTGGAAGAGCGAAATCTCTCGATCTATCAAAGTCTGGCTTGGCAAGAAGCCAAGAAAGGGAATGGTGCTTTCTATTTTTGCCCAGATTTTTGCAACCAACGCCCCAGACTGAGAGGGCGCAAACTGCACCACGCCGTATAAACTGTTAATTGTTCCGAGTGGGTGACTTGCAGGAGTTTGCCGACATCCACATAAGCATCGATCGCCTCAATTTCCGTCAACGCCTCCCAAGGACTGCAGCCACCTTGGAGAAAGGTGTAAAATGGTTGTCCGGCGAGGGGGGTTTTAGGGCGACGTTCGATCGCGAGGGGCAAACGATGGCGATCGCTTTGCTGCCTGCGCCAAAATAGGGTTTTTCGTTCTAGTTCCTTCTGAATAAACCACGGGAAAGGCGGTAAGGCGAGTAAATAGTTTAAGAGACGTAGATCTAAAAAAGGCAAGCGGATCTCGAGGGGAACGCCAGTAAATCCGGGATCTGATGTTTCAAATTCGAGCATCCACATGGGTTGCAGCAAATCTCGATAGGCTTTGGGACGAAAGGGATGGGGAGATTGAACGGCAGTTTGGGCATTCCGCCAGCGATCGCGTAACTGCCAGCGTTTTTCAAAATCGCGATCGAACCAGTCGGGATAGCCATCTTCCTGATTATTTCTCTTTCTCAAATGCTTCAATTTCCCAAAAAGTCCAGTTCCCCATTGCGGTTGTAAATTTCTCGCCATACAGTTGATTAAATCTGCCAACAGGTCAATTGTCGGAATTTTCCCCCATACCTCCATTACCTTTGAGGTTCTTAAGGCTTCATCTCCACCTTGACCATATAGTCCGATACGGCTATGGGCGGCGATTTGTCGGTATTGATGTTCATCTTGTAGGGGAAACGGGTTGAGACAAGGTTCGGGGGTTTGCAGATGGGGAAGTTCCCAATCTTGAAAGAGCGAGTAATCGTCGGCAATGAGATAATGGAGGGGCATCATGAGGGCATCTGCAGCCAATTGAGCGTATTTTTCCTCGCGATCGGGAATGCGATCGCGATAAATGACGCTGAATCCTTGCAGATCGAGGTTAGAATTCTCCTTGCGGGCAACATCGAGGGCAGTGGCGGCGATACTGGTAGAATCGAGGCCGCCGCTAAAAAAGATACCTGCTTTTGAACTTCGCAAGCGATCGCTGACGGCTTCATCTAACAAACTTTGGAACTGTTCGATGTAGGTTTCTGGGTGTCGATAACGCAGCATTTCCGGTACCGGAAGCGTCCAATAACGACGTAAAACGAAGCGATCGCTAACGGAAAGACAATGACCTCCCGGTAAGCGTTGAATATCTTTAAAAGTAGTCGTTTGCGGGTTTTGGTTGAAGCCAAAGAGGAGAAAATCTGCGATCGCTTCTTCCTGTAAACTGGCAGAAACTTTGGGATGCAAGCGCAAACAGTTAAGGGTATTGCTAAATAAGAAAATATTCCCTAGATCGGCATAAAAGAAGGGTTTAACCCCGAGGCGATCGCGGGCGCAGAATAACTTTTGAGCGCGATCGTCCCAAAGGGCAAACGCAAAAACTCCCATTAAGTGATGCAAGCAATCTTCCCCCCAAATTTGATAAGCGTGGAGAAGAAGAAGCACATCAGGGGCATTCTTGGCGATCTCACATCCTTGGCCGCGCAATTTGGCCGCGAGATCCTTGCGTCCATCTAAGCGAAGGTCTGCCGTAATACAAGTTTTACCGTCAAGAGTCAAGGGTTGTTGCTCCGCGATCGACTCATCGGTAGTTATCAATAAAGTATGCCCCAAACCCACGCGATCGCCCCGCCAAATGCCTTGTCTATCCGGTGCGCGATCGGTGAGAAAATTCGCCAATTTTTGTAAAAGCCCCTCATCGATCGGCTGGCGATCGCGCCGAAAAATTCCACAAATACCACTCATGGGATTGATAACTGGTAACTGATAACTGGTGTACGGACGTTGCATGCAACGTCTCTACTGGTAACTGATAACTGATAACTGATAACTGTTAAAGAAATTCTGAGAGAAAGTCCAGATTCCCCTCGTCGAAAAGATCGAAGGGATCGTCCCCCCAAACCGGTTCGGGCCAGAGTAATGTTAAAGCCAGACAAACATCCTTATCGATCGCTTCAATATCATCTTCCTCAAAAAGTTTGGCCAAAGCACTGAGATCGCGGGTTTTCAAGGGCATTAACTGAGCGCCGTGATATTCTCCCTCATAGAGTGCTTGTTCGGTGCGCCAAGAGGGTCGCGGCAATTTCCTCAAAGTACGTTCTGCTTCCACCCTCGCGCTAAAACGAATCAGATCGAGAGGAAAAGCGCTTCGGTTGTGACTGGGAGAAGATACTGACATGAGTTCAAGAGGGAAGCAGCAGTAATTCGAGAAGAAAAGAAAGAGCGAAAAAATCCAAAAAACAAGGCGCATTTAAGCCATTTGGCTGAATTTGATAGCGCTATTTACTATTATGCCCGTTTATTTACGGAACGAGAAGGCGATCGCGCAAATCATCTGAGCTACGGATTGCTCTTGCCCTTTAGTTTAAACTTTTTATTGAATCGAGAAAAATTTTGTTGAGAAATATATTGCGATGATCCGTACCGCACTACAACCTTCGAGTATTAACCGCGATCGCTTCCTCCAAAGTATTACCGATCTTGCCGCGATCGGTCGCCTTCCTCAAGGCGGTGTCCGCCGCATTGCCTATACTCCAGAAGATATCCACGGGCGCAATTTGGTCAAACAATGGCTGCAAGATGCAGGCATGAAGGTCCGGATCGATGCGGCTGGCAATCTCATTGGCAGATATGCCGGGAAATTCCCCGAACTTCCGGCTTTAGCCACGGGATCGCATCTCGATACGGTGCCGAGTGGGGGACGTTACGATGGTGCATTGGGGGTTTTAGCCGGGTTGGAAATAGTGCGGGCGTTACGAGACAAAAATTTACAATTCGATCGCGCTTTTGAGGTCATTGTTTTTACTGATGAAGAGAGCAGTACTATCGGCTCAAAAGCAATGTCAGGAAATGTTGTCAGAGATCCCGACTATTATCGCCGTCCCGATGGCTGCGATATTCAAACTTGTTTGCAACGCATTGGAGGAAACTGGGATGCGATCGCTACAGCAAAACGAGAAGCCGGCGCGATCGCCGCTTTTATCGAACTGCACGTAGAACAAGGTCCCGTTTTAGAATCCATGCAAAAGGAAATCGGCATCGTGGAAGGAATCGTCGGCCAGAGGCGCTTTAAAATCCATGTTGAGGGGAGTGCCAACCATGCTGGGACGACTCCTATGTATATGCGTCGCGATGCCCTTGTTGCCGCTTCTAAGGTGGTTTTAGCGGTGAATGAAATTGGCAATACCCTCGGACAGCAGGTGGCGACCGTTGGGCAATTGCAAGTTTATCCCAATGCGGCCAATGTGGTACCGGGAAATGTAGAAATGAGCTTGGATCTGCGCGATTTATCCAGCCAGCATATCGATCGCCTGTTGGTACAATTGCGCCTGCGTTTAGAAGAGATCGCCATTGCCACTGACACGAAAATGTCCTTCCTCCCGCGTTTGCATCTCGAACCCGCCCTCGCTGAGCCTCACATTCAGCAAGCGCTCGCTCGTTCTTGTGAACAAATGAAATTGAGTTATACCTACCTTCCCAGTCGTGCCAGTCACGACGCACAGGAAATGGCCAATATTACCGAGATGGGCATGATTTTCGTTCCTTCTTCCGGGGGAGTCAGCCACGCAGAAGAAGAACATACTTCTCCCGAAGAATGCGTTCGCGGTGTCGAGGTCTTATTAGCCACCCTGTTACAATTAGATCGATATTATTCAACTTAATGGTTTTCGGACTTCGAATGCAAACTTGGCTGCAAAAGCCACGTTTATGGACAATTTCAAGGGCGCATTCGCCAAAGCGAGTTAGCAGAAACTTTAGCAAAGATGCTTGCAGAATTCCGCTTCGATCGCATTATTGCTGCCTTAGAATGTTAAACAATATTTTCATAAACTAGGCTGCAATTCTTCCGTCTGGTAGCGTTGCTCCGGTTAATTTTGCCCCGGTAAGCTTGACAAACCAGCGATCGCCGGTTCCCATTTTCGCATTTTTTAAATTTGCCCCCCGCAAGTCCGAACCACTCAAATCTGCACCAATTAAATTCGCACCTTCTAAATTGGCATCCTTGAGATTTGCTTGCAATAAATTAGCCCGAAATAAATTGGCATTCTGCAAATTTGCCCGCTCAAAATTGGTACCGTGTAAAAAACCATCGCTTAAATTAGCTCCTGTTAAGTTAGCAGCTTGTAAATTTCTGCCAGCAAGGTCTTTTTCTTGGAGATTTGCGCCTTGTAAATCTGCCCCTGCCAGATCGGCAAAAGCAGGTCTTTTATAGCGCTCTTGCGGCGATCGCTCGGTAACAGGTTGCGAGGAAGCATAATGATTACTATCGGGATAGCGATCTGGAGACCGTTCTACAGGGGAACTTGTAGTACTTTCGTATGTCGGAGTTCGCTGGACGCGATCGCTATGCTGGCGATAATGATGGTTTTCGTAACAAGCGTAACTGTTATCGTTGCGATTGCTCGATGTATAGGTTTTCTGAGAATAGGTTTTCTGAGAATAGTTTTTCTGAGAGTGATTTTTCTGAGAACTGTGACCATTGCGATCGCTGGCACTATAGCCATAAGAGCCATAACTCGCGCGATCGCTCGAGGTATAAGCATAACTGCGATAGGGATCGCGAGGAGGTTGAGAGCGATCGGCAGAATGAGTGCGATGTTTGGGAGAAAGCGATCGCAAATAATCTCGCGCTTCATTGATCTCCTTAATTTTTCCTTCTGCTTTTTCCAACAGCAGAGGATCATCTTTGGGCTGGCGATCGGGATGCCACAGAAAAGCTAAGCTTTTATAGGCTTGGTTAACCTCCTCCCAAGAGGCACCCGGTTGCAATCCCAATACACGATAGTGGTAATCCCGATTTTTTTTCATAAACCGCTCTTATAGGGGATTAGTTCCCCAGCTTATCAAAGTTGGCTGGCGACTGGGAAAATTCTAATAAATTCCTTAGAATGCGATCGCTATTTCTGCGAAATGCGTTAAAAATCTTGCCAGAGAGAGAGGAAAACCAGAAAATAATCCCTCAAACTCATCGCGACCCGGAAATCTTCTCTCAGGATGGGTGAGGTATCGATTAAAATTGGCGGAAGATTGTCACAATTTTAATCAAATTATCTTTGCCTGATGAGTATTAACACTGAAGATCGAGACTCATTTGCCCTTGATGCTAATTTGGACAGCAATTTAGCCCCCGTAGATGCTCATAAAGCGATCGCGGGTTCTTTGGTTGTCTCTCAACCCGATAAAACAGTGTTAACGGGATTAACAGCAGATGCCTACGAACATCCCTTCGATCGCAAAGCCTTAGAATCATTAAAGAAAATGCCCGGCATGTCATTACTCTTTAAAAAAATTAACGAATACGGCATCGATCGCCAACTCAGATTACAACACGCAGGCAGTTATCTCAGAGTCACGTCTCGAAGTTTCCCTGATTTTTATCAAACCCTCACTCATGCCTGCCAAATTCTAGAAATAGAATCGATTCCAGAAGTTTATTTATTTCGAGGCCTGCGAGACTCTTATACAATTGGCGTAGAAAAACCGATTATTTGCTTTGGGATGAATGTGTTTAAATCTTTCGATCCTGAAGAATTATTGTATATTATCGGTCACGAACTCGCTCATATTAAAAGCCAGCATTTACTTTATCACCAAACTGCAACGATTTTACCCACTTTAGGCACATTACTCAATCGGACGACAATGGGCATTAGCGGTTTAGCAACCAGTGGCATTCAATTCGCTCTCTATAATTGGGTTATGATGTCCACATTAACCGCCGATCGCGCCGGATTATTAACCTGTCAAAATATTAGAGCCGCCATAACCAGTTTAATTCAACTTACTGGTGTTGCCAAACATTATATTACCCCCGTCGTCGTTGAAGATTTTGTCGAACAGGCGCGGGAGTTTGAAACGGATTTCGATAATTTCAATGCCCTTTCTAAAATGTTCAGTTTCATGAATGAGGAAATGTATCCTTGGTCGGTGATGCGAACATCAGAGCTTTTAAAATGGTACAAATCTGGAGAATACGAAGCCCTTCTACACGAAACCAGTTTTGCCGATTTGAAACCTACAGAAGAATGGGGTTTTCTCTCTTCATGGTAATAGTTTGTCATTAATATTATTGCTAATAATAGCGATCGCGCCTCAAGAAGTTCTTGAGGCGCGATCGCTGCTTTTGGGATTAATGAGGAGCGCGAGTTACATCAGAATGCCCGAACAAGTCAAAAATTCTGGCTATATTGTGATGGATTTTGATTTTTCATACATAAAAGTCAAAAAAATACAACCTATAGATATATTGTTTTACAAAAATCAAAAAAGAGAGCGACAAAAGTTAACAATAAGTATTGAGAAAAATTCTGTTAGAATAAATTCCCGACTGAAAAATAGATAAATGAGGTGAATTAGATTAACTATGACAAATAGCAATCAGTGTTACACATACCATAATGGTAAAAAAGTAGATCTTGTTAAACGTAGCGATCGCTTTATCGTGCGTCGGACTCCCGAGGCGATCGAGCTCCTAGAATTAAATAATGTTGAAATCGCACAAGTATCGGGATCTTCCTCCCGCATCCAATGTCAGGGAGAAAACCTCGAACCCTTGATGGTGAAAGCGCGAAAAAAGGCTGTCAGCTTCCACGACTATGAAACAGCCGAAGGTTCTCACGAATTCTTGATTACAGATCGCATCTTTGTCACCTTTAAAGATATTCTCTCAGAAGAGCAAGTCAATGCTTTCGCCAGTAAATATCATTTAACCCAACTAGAGACCTATTCCCCAAAAGACTATCTCTTTGAGTTAACCACAGAAACCGGGATGAACCCCGTTAAACTCATCGTCCAACTCACGGAAAATGAGGATTTGGTGGAGATTGCTGAGCATTCCTTGAACCATCGCGCCACAGCTTATAATTTTCAACTGCCAACAGATCAAAATTACGCCCAACAATGGCATCTTCGCAACGACTACAAAGCTCCGAATGCCAACCTATTCGATCCTCGCTCCTCATCTCACTGCAAAGATACGTGGAAAATTTTACAACATTACGGCTGTAAAGATGTCGTCATCGGTATTACCGATGATGGCTGCAAACTCAACCATGAAGATTTTAACTCTACCAATAAATTTGCGGGTTGGGGATATTTTCAGGGACGGAACTTGATCCGAAAAGGAGATGCTGGTGCAAATTCTAACAATATGCATCAAGCTAATGCAAATCATGGAACCTCCTGTGCGGGAGTCGCGGCAGCAGAAAAAGACGCGATCTTGACCGTGGGTGCGGCGGCAGGATGTCGCTTGCTGCCCATTAAATGGGAATCGCAAGGAAATGGCTTGTTGACAAGCGATGACAAACTCTTAACTGCCTTGAATTATCTGGCC
Source organism: Spirulina sp. LEGE 11439 (assembly GCF_059821285.1). Classification (NCBI taxonomy): domain Bacteria; kingdom Bacillati; phylum Cyanobacteriota; class Cyanophyceae; order Spirulinales; family Spirulinaceae; genus Spirulina; species Spirulina sp. LEGE 11439. Next base: position 18,888 of record NZ_JCAMRX010000064.1, on the reverse strand, counting down.
GATAAAGTCGATATCATCTCCAATTCTTGGGGATCGTCTCCGCGTTATAACTTTGCTCAAAATGTCATTAATCGCATTACCCAACTGGCTCAAAATGGCGGTCGTCGCGGCAAAGGAATCGTCTTTCTCTGGGCTGCGGGAAATGAGAATTGTCCGATCTCCCATCAGGTTAGCCCTCAGCAACCTGCCGTTCCTTACGATCGAGGAGTAGATCGAGACAATTTTTGGCGTGGTTTTCCCGTCATTCCCAATACCAATCCGCCTGAAAAACAAGGGGCTTCTCGTTCATTCGAGCATAATCTGGTTGGCATTCCGGGAGTCATGATGGTTGCAGCTTTAGGCAGTACGGCACAGCGCAGCAATTATTCTAATTACGGTACAGGTATCTCTCTTTGCGCCCCGAGTAGTAACAGTCATGCCTATCCTCGGACTGATGCTATTCAACGACCTACGTTAGGTTTAGGGATTACCACAGATAAAGGTGATAGCGTCCAAGGTTTGACAGCAGATTTTGGTGGAACCTCTAGCGCGACTCCGCTCACCGCAGGAATTGCCGCCCTAGTTATCTCTGCCAATCCCAATCTTACGGCTGTGGAAGTGATTTCCATTCTCCAACGAACAGCATCCAAAGATTTAAACTTTCAAGGATATCCTGTTACGGTTCCCGAGCCAGCACTTGGCGATCTCAATCCTGAAACTTGGGATGTTTCCCCCATTGCCCCGTTTGATAATGGCGCATTTAGCGATCGCGATCCTCAAGGGAATGAATATCCCGATGGCAGTTGGAGTCCTTGGTTTGGATACGGACGAGTCGATGCCGCTAAAGCCGTCACGGAAGCCTTACTCCCCGTATCCAAACAACAGGAAGCCAATGCTGTCGAGCCTCAGCAATTTTATCGCCTCGTTGCCGAGCACAGTGGTAAAGTTCTCGAAGTTGAGGAAGACGATCCGAATGATGCCAATAAAGTTCTCAAAATTCGGCAAAATTCTTGGAATGGTCGCGATCGCCAGAAATGGAAATTTCACGATGCTGGGGATGGATGTTATCTCCTTGTCAATCAACACGCCCAAAAAATCCTCGCTGCTCAAAGTGATGTTCCGGCATTTGCTGCCGATTTATCCCAAAATTATGACGATCGCCAGTGGAAATTAGTCGGAGTAGGGAATGGCTGCTTTTACCTCGTGACAAAGCTACACGCAGAGAGCAAAGAAAAACTCTGGGATGACCAAAAGAACTGCAAAGTTTTGGTGATTGACAATGAGAGTAAGAACGATAATGTCAATGCTGTCTTAGTCGATAAATCCAATAGTGCGGCTCAACATTGGCGTTTAGAAGCGCTGCCTATTCGCAATCAAGACTATCGTATTGTCGCTCAACATAGCGGTAAAATTCTGGACATTGATAGCAGCGATCCTAATGTAATTAAAGTCGTACAAAATTCATGGAATGGAAATCAAAAATGGAAATTTATCGAGGTAGGAGCAGGTTTTTACTATATTGTTAATCAGTTAAAACCTACCCTCAAAATGACTTGCACCCCTGCTCAAGGAGATATATTTCTCAGTTTGTCACAGAGTGATGACAGCCAGAAATGGAAGTTAGAAGGAATTGGTTCGGGTTTCTTTTACTTCTTAAATAAACAGTACAATCAAAGTATTGGAATTGGTAGCAGTTCGGAAAATGATGGCACTCACGTGATTCCGTGGGACAAATTAGATGTTGCCGATCAACATTTTAAATTTGAAGCTGTTTAATTAACAGGTTTCCATTCTATTTGTAGGGACGTAGAATTCTACGTCCCTACGGTTTAATAGGTAATAAGACTTTGAAAACCGAGCCTTTACCCACTTGACTGATGACAGAAATCGAGCCACCGCAGCGCGAGAGAAGTTGTCGAACTAAGGTTAAGCCCAAGCCTGCGCCGATCGCTTCATCATCTGCGGTAATTCTTCCTTGATAAAAGCCTTCAAAAATTTGGGACAATTCATGCGGTGCAATGCCAACTCCTGTATCTTTAAAAACTAGGCGAACAAATTCATCTTGCACGGAAGCGATGACTGAAATTTTGCCCCCGGCTCGTGTAAATTGCAAACTATTATTGAGCAAACCAATAACAATTTGTTGTAACCAGTGAGCAGGACAAGAAACGGCAGGCAAGCTGGCAGGAATGGTATATCCGAGTTGAATCCCTCTTTCCATTGCGAGAGGTTGATAGGTGCTAACAATTCCAGGAACGAGATTATCGAGTTGTACGGAAGCAAAATTTTGAGGGCGATCCAATTCAAGAAGTAATCCCATGCCATTAATGAGGGAACTTTGACGCTCATATTCCTGCTTGAGAAGTTCTAAATAACGGTGCTGGCGATCGCGATCCAGTTGCGAAGATTCCAGCAAACTTAACGCGGTTTTAATATGAGTGAGGGTTGTTTTAATTTCTTCAATGCCGCGAGGAAATAATTGACTCGTTAAGATTTCATTCAAGGATTCTCCCTCGCCGGAAGAAGGAGAATCTTCATCTCGATATTGCATTTGCTTACGGAAAATTTGTTCGACGAGAGCGCGATCGCTCTGGGAAGAACAGCAAAATGTTTTGTTTTGTAAAAGTTCGGCAGGGGTTGTATCGGAAATAGCGATCCGCAGTTGTATCGCTTGTAAAAGTTTCTCAACAATTTGGGAGTCAAAACCGTATAACAGAGAAAATTTTTGAGCCTTTTGCGATCGCGCCACGAGAAAACCACAAATTCGCGGAGATTGTATTAATAAAAATACTTCTTGAGTCTGAATGGGTAAAACCAGTGAGATTGTTTCTCTTGCTTCTTCACTATCCTGATGATAACAATAGTAAATTCTGCCGCATTTCTCATAGTTCGCGATCGCACCCCACCATCTTTGCACAACACCGGGATGAATCCAGAGCGTCCCTGAAATTTGCTCTGCTAACAAAACATCAACCCATGCTTTCACGATCGCTTCGAGAGTTGCGAGACTGACGGAAACGGGAAAAAGCGATTCTCGTTCGATGAGGGAGTAAAGGGAAAAAGAAGAAGGGGAAGACATAAGCAAAACTGCGATCGAGAAAGAGAATATGACCAATTTTAAGCGGAAAAAGCAAGTAAATTTAACATTTCTTATTTAAAAATTCAGATAGGAATATTTTCCTCTCGAAAGTCATCAAAATAGCGGAATTGCTTCATGTTTTGCGATCGGTTTTGTCGCTCCAGCTTGTTAAACTAAAAAATGTAGAGAGCAATCGAAATTAAGGAGACAACTGTGAATTCTCTTCTAGATCGCTACTCCAAGAGCAAAAACTGGCAAACCATCGTCATGTTTGTCTTAGGTTTTTGGCTCAGCAGTAGTATATTCCTTGATGCCGTCATTCTTCCGAGTCTATACGGAACGGGAATGATGAGCAAAACAGATTTTGCCAGTATGGGCTACGTCGTCTTTGGCATTTTTAACCGCATTGAATTATTATGTGCGGCCTTAGCGATCGTTGGCGTTCTCGTTCTTCATTATTATCATCATCTCACCGAACGTCAAGATCGTTTATCTCTCATTTTGTCTGGGGTTTTGTTTGCGATCGCCCTCATATATACTTATGTTTTGACCCCGCAGATGAGTGGTTTGGGACTGCAGCTCGATCTCTTTGCTCCTGCTTCCACAGGCATGCCACCGGAAATGATGGCGATGCAAATCGGGTATTGGGGCTTAGAAGCCGTTAAACTCCTTGCTGGCGTGACCCTCTTGCGGTGGTTGTACCGTCAAGCGATCGTCAGGAATGAGTACCCCGAATCCTAAGCGATCGCTCCGCAATGGACTCATTTTTTCATTCTTTTTTCATTCTTTGATGATTATTCCTACAGCCTCTTTCTTCTGGGAAGAGGTTTTTTATAGCTTCCGTGCCAATAACGACGAGAAACCCCAAACCCTGTACAATAGCAAAGCTGCCTTGTTTTGGGTTAAAAAAGCGCTTATGCCAGAAGCCGTTAGTGTCATTGAAACGTTAGGATTTCCCGCCATATTAGCTGCCGCCGATGCTATGGTCAAAGCCGCAAAAGTTACTGTCGTTTGGTGCGACAAAGCAGAAAGCGGTCGTTTTGTCGTTGCCATTCGCGGACAAGTGGGAGAGGTGAAACGCTCTCACGAAGCAGGAATCGAGGCCGCAAAAAATGTTTACGGCGGCCAAGTCATCACTCATTATATTGTCCCCAATCCCCCGGAAAATGTCGTGGCGGTTTTGCCTCTCGAATATACTGAAGCGGTCGAACCCTTTCGATGATAGATTGAAAATTGTGCCACCCATGCTCTCGATCGAGATTGAGTTAGATTAACCTAGGAGAACGAAAATGCCAGAGGCAGTCGGATCGCTTGAAACAAAAGGATTTCCCGGAGTGCTTGCCGCAGCAGATGCAATGGTCAAGGCGGGAAGAGTTACGCTAGTCGGTTATATTCGCGTTGGTAGCGCCCGCTTCACGGTTAACATTCGCGGAGATGTTTCGGAAGTCAAAGCCTCAATGGATGCAGGAATTGCCGCCGTAGAAAATGCTTATGGTGGGGTTTTAGAATCTTGGGTGATTATTCCCAGACCTCACGAAAATGTTGTCGCTGTCCTCCCTATTGATTTTAATGAGGGTGTCGAGTCTTTCCGCCAATCTGTAGAAAGACCTCGAGTTTTTGCCCCCGGGAATGGTGCGGAATCGTAGAATTAGCTATATCTTCGAGATTGTTGTAGGGGCGCAAATCTTGCGCCTTTTTATTGGCAATTTTGCCCTTTTATTCTGTCTGTGATAACTTGTCAAGTTGTTGCTGCATTTGGGTTTTCACCTTTTCAGCACAAGCGCGGACATAATCGCGATCGCTGGCGGCTTCCCGTCCGTAGCGAGGAAAGGTAATGGGGGAACAAACGCGCGTTTTAATCTGCACGGGAAGGGGAAAATTAGGCAAAGGTCCGATCGCTAATCCCCAAGGTAAACCCAGATAAACGGGAAAAACTTCTGGATCGGCATTGAAGAGCCAAGGTATCCCCCATTGATGCAATATTTTTGCCTGTTCGTAGAAATCTTCGAGAACAATTAAGGTATCGTGCGCCCCGTGAGAAACAATGGGGACAATAGAAAGGTTTTCTCGCAAGGCTAGTTTAATAAAGCCAACTCGCCCAGCAAATTGAATTTTGTTGCGATCGCGATGGGGACGAAAAACATCTTTCGCACCCCCGGGATAGACTAAAATGCTGGCTCCTCGACGGATAGCGGCGATCGCCATTTTCGGATGCGCTGCGATCGATCCCACTTCCATCGCTAGATTCGCGAGGGGAGGGTTGACTTTCCAGAGATTCTCGTGGCTGAGTCCGTAAATGAGTCTTTGGGTCCCAAACCGTTGAAACCAATCGTACATTGTCATGACCATATCCGGAGCCGCCAGACCGCCGTTATGAGACCCAACGAGTAAGAATTGTTCATCGGGAATATTGTCCCATCCTTCTGTCTGCACGCGAAAATAGTACTGATAAAACCAGCCCCACATCGGCATCAAAGAACGAATGCGATCGGGGTTACGTTTGTCCAAAGACCAGCCGGGACGAGAGTCTGCAAAATTGGGCATCAATTAATGTCGTAAAATATAAGCACCGTTTCTAGTTATATTATCTTTATTCGTCTATGTTGCTTTTGTTCTCTCATCACTTATTGCGCTAACAATTTTATTTTTTGAATTAATGTCTGAGACTGCCAATTATAGCTTATTTGATGCAGAAGCGATCGCAATAAATCAGAACAATTAATTCAGATTGCCAAAACTAAATTAATATTTTTCGTACAAAGTTAACATTTGTTTATATACTATGAGTCATAACAACTCCATAAGGTAAACCGTGTTACTACTCGATCGCAAAAATATAGGGGAACAAGCAATCAATAGAATTGCTACCCTTGCTCTTTCCAGCCAACTCAACGAAGCGCAACAACTCAACGTCCGTGTTAAAACCGATCCTACACTTCTCGCTCAAGGGAAATTGGAATCTCTTTTAATTGATGGTACGGGTTTAGTGACACGAGGGGATTTGCGAATGCAGCAAATGTCCTTAGAAATGGACGAGATCGCCGTCAGTCCCTTTAAAGCATTGATGGGCAATATTGTACTCACTCAACCCAGTCAAGGTACGGCGGAATTTGTACTGAGCGAAGGAGATTTCGATCTCGCTTTAAATCGTTTAAAATTATGCGATCGCGTATCTTGTCGGTTGTTGGCAACTGGAGAAATCGAAATCTTATCAGAAATTCAAAATACAGTCATTTTTACCGCAATTCCGACGATTCAAGAACAGGGAAAAGGCGTGAGTTTGGAAGTGCGATCGCTTCATGCTTCTTTTCCTTCCCAGCACGTTAAAATACTCGTACAAGAATTGGAGGATATTCTCAGCCTGCGAAATTTTGGGATGACAGGTATTGCTTTAAAAATTCAGAATTTAAAGATACAAAACGACCATCTAACCTTAAGTGCAACGGCAAAAATGACAAAATTTCCAGCAAAATAGCTTTGTCAATTCAAAATTATGAATTCAAAATTAAGACCTCGTCCTATAGCATGAGGCTTAAGACCTTTTTTATTGCAATGAGCTCTTGAGACAACTACGCTTTAATCCTCGCTTCCTTGCCTTTATTTCCGTCGTCGTTATTGTCCCCATTGGCATCTCGACCAAATTTTACAATGGTATTGGGGTTCAATGGGTGAGTGATTATTTGGGCGATATTCTTTATGAAATGGCTTGGTGTTGGTTCTTGTTTATCTTTTTTCCGACGAAAAAAGCGGTTGTAAAAATCCCACTCTGGGTATTTACTCTTACTTGCTGTTTAGAGTTTTTACAACTGTGGCATCCGGCATGGTTGCAAGCTATTCGTGCTACTTTTGCCGGGAGAATGTTATTGGGGACGACCTTTGTTCCTGAAGACTTTTTCTATTATGCGATCGGCTGTTTCCTCAGTTGGCTCTGGTTGCAGCAAATTTGGGTGATTTGTTATGCAAAACGCAAAAATTAAAGAGAACCCCCCTTTACATTCGGATACATTTTGATACTTTTAGAAATAAATATTGCCCCTTGTATTTATTAAAACAATTTAACTTTTCTGTACTTTTATCAATATCGTTCATTTTATTTCTTGCAATAGTCTAACATGAAAACCAAGTCAAAAACAAGTTAGACCAATTCTCCCAAGACCAACGACAGATGCTTATTATTGTACCCTCTGGGTTGAAAGTAAATAAGCGCTATTCATACTCAATGTAGTTTTATATTGGGGGATTTGCATTACCCTAATCCATTCAGAGGTAAAGAATCATGGGAACAACGAATTTTACACCCTTAACTGAAGAAGATCGGCAACGGAATGAATATCTGGAAAAAATCAACCACGCGCCTTATTTTCTCATCTTCTTGGCAATAGCTGGCGTGTTTATTCTGTTTACAATGCTCGTTTTAGTTGGCATTTTTTAGAATGCGTTTTGACGATTAAGATTGCTGAATGAAGTGCATTAGAGGATTTCTGATGCACTTCAAAACTGTTGTAAATAGACTTTATATGTGTCTTTCAGTTGTTCGATATTTAATGGTTGCGTCCAATATTCGACAAGAGCATAACCTAAAGCCTTGGCTGTTTTAGCAGTTGGCTGGCGTTCTTCAGAGGAGAGAGATTGCTCTAATAATAATGGCCAGAGAGCCAATAAATCGAAAGCAGGAGAATTGGAATTTTCTGCACTGAAGAGAGAGAATAGATCGTAAGCCATTTGTAGTTTACCGATAACAATGGGTAATTGTTCGATGGGAATTTGTTCGGCAAGTAAATAGGCTAAAGTTGGGGAGCCGGTGGTCAGAGTCGAAATAAATTGCAGAACCGGACTTTTTAATAATTCAGTTAATCCTTGCGTGGTGGTCATTTGGAAACTGTAGCGATCGATAATTTTGGCCGCGGCGAGGGTTTTGCTATCGCGATCGCGCAAAAATCGGGCGAGGCGAATTTGTTGGGTGGGATCGATCGCTTCGATCAGGGCGATAGAGAGGGCATCGGCACCCCAAGAATGGCGATCGCGGCTGACGAGAGGAAATGCCCCCGCACAAAAATCCCCTAAATTTTCAAGGCGATATTCCACTGCCCCGCGAATGGCTTTTTCCTTGGGACGATGTCCGTGTTGCCAGTCGTAGGGGGGTTGCCATTCCCGGACGGGACGCAGGCGATCGACTTGGGTAACGACAGCGATCGCAGGTAAGTCTGCAATAGTATTTTTAATCTCTTGTAGGAAGTCTGCATCCATTTGTAGGGCGGGATCGAGGGCGGGAGTGACGACTAAAATTAAATCTGCCTTCGTTGCAAAATCTAATACCAGTTCCCGCAAATCTTCCCGGCTGGTTTGTTCGTAACCGGGAGTATCCCATAAAGTGAGAGTTTCTCCGGTTTGAGTGTACCAGTGATAATTTTGAATTTTGTCGGTACTGGGTAAAACATCCACTTCGGCGCGATCGCGGTTAAAAAGCGTATTAATGAGGCTACTTTTGCCGGCTCCAGTGCGCCCGACAAGGAGAATATTGAGCGGTTTGGTCGCAATTTCTGCCACGGGTTGCGATCGCTCGAGAATTTCTTGTAAGGTTTGCGTATCCTTGGGTTTAACCTCCAGTTCCGGTGAGGAAGTATTACCGTAAAGAGCGATCGCTTGCTGGCAGAGATTTTTTAAGGCTGCTTCTCGCAGAAGTTGGCCGAAATTGGCGAGAAGTTGTTGGTTTGCTTCATCCGTTGCCGGTTTACTGACTTGTTTGGCCAAAGCGGCGGCGGGATTAACAACCCATTGCGCCCAATTCCACACTTTAACGAGAGTTTTCGCAGAGGGTTCTATTTTTTGATACATCTCATAAGTCCGATAAGCCTGTCCGACGGTGACGCGATCGAGAACGGGAGAAAGCTGCTGCATCCAGCGATCCAAGTCATCTACGGTGCCGCGAATGAGTCCATAGGCTTGAGGGATGTAAATGTTGAGGAGGGGATATTTCACTTCAGGATGATAGATATGGGCGATCGCGATCGTCATCTCCTGACAGCGCTGCCAAAACGTCGGCCAGTCCTCCCAAAATGGCGCATCCGTGCGAGTTTGTCTCAGGATATGTTGTAGCGCATTTTCGGCTTGTTTGAGGGTTTCTGGGTTCGTTTCTCCGGCTTCTAGCGGTGTTTCGAGTTCCATCATTGCGACTTCTGGGGAAACAATTTGCGGTTTTGTCCATTTCACCAACAGCCAGCGCCAGCCAACAAAAGTGAGAATAAATAATCCCCAAATCCAATTAAGCCCCCATGCGTGAATTTGTCCGCCGGCGGCAACCAGAAAAAAGAGCGCGATCGCTGCGATCGGTGTTACCAAAACGACCCACTGCCAAGGTTTTAAAGATACCATTTGCCCAACTCTAACGCTTTATCGATCTAGTGTAAAATATTCTTATTGTCCTTTGCCTCAAATCGATTGCCCTCAAGCGATCGCCAACACTTTCGCAAGCCATGATCGTTCAAGCCCAAACCCAATCTATTTCTTTTGAAGAATTTTTGCAGCTTTGCCCGCAAGATGGCAAGCGTTATGAGTTGATCGACGGACAAATTATTGAAAAAATGGCAACCCGAAAACATGATGATATTGCAGACTTTCTACTGTTCTCCTTTAATGATGAAATTCGGCGTTTAACCTTAAATTATCGCGTTACGCGCACAGCCTCAATTAAAGTCAAGCGATTGGATGGGTTAGACCAAGGAAGAACGCCAGATGTCAGCCTAATTGATAAGACGGTTTGGCAGTCTAATCCTAAAGATTATAGCGCTTTGCGCGAACCTATTCAGTTAGCAATAGAAGTTGTTTCGACAAATTGGCGGGATGATTATTTAATGAAATTAGCAGAGTATGAAGCATTAGGAGTGAAAGAATATTGGATTGTGGATTATTTAGCTTTGGGGGCTTCTCGTTATATTGGTTCTCCCAAACAGCCCACAATTTCTATTTATTGGTTAGAAAATGGAGAATATCAGGAGGTTCAACAGTTTCGAGACTCATCGACGATTATTTCACCGACTTTTCCAGAATTAGTATTAACAGTAGAGGAAATTTTTCAGGCAGATTGACAATTAGAATCAGAAAAATATTGATCCGGAGAGAAAAATAATGAGTTTGAGAAATAACTATCAGTTAATGGCGCAATATAATCAATGGATGAACGAGAAAATCTATGCCATTTGCGAACAAATTTCCGATCGCGATCGCAAAAAAGATATCGGTGCATTTTTTAAATCCATTCACGGGACTCTCAATCATTTGCTATACGGCGATCTTGCTTGGATGGAGCGCTTAGCGCAAAATCGCTACACACCACAAAAAATAGATTCCGAACTCTTTAACGATTTTAGCGAAATGCGAAGGCGACGGCAAAGCCTCGATCGCGAAATTGTAAATTGGACGCAAAGATTAAGCGAAGAATGGTTAATGCAATCTTTTACTTATACCAGTAATGTTGATGGTAAAACCAGAACGCTACCCACTTGGTGTTTAGTAACGCATATGTTTAATCATCAAACTCATCATCGAGGACAAGTCACTACGTTAATGAAACAGTTAGGCTACGATCCTGGTATTACCGATATTCCTTGGCTGCCTCAATTTGAAACCAATGTGAATTAGTGGGTGGAAAAAATCAAGATTTAGCGATCGCATGACAATCTGTTGCATTATCTTAATCTTTCTGCAATGATGCGGTGGACGAAGAACAAAAAATCTCCACTCGCCGTTACCACGGAGAACCAATTAAAGTAAAACCCGACCAATAATAGGGATGTTGAAATGCGCGATCGCTCAAATTGGCTAACTCGGGGGGCAATGTGACTCGTCCGAAAGGACTGACTAATTCTCCGGTTTCTTTATTATTTGCCAAACTCTCTTCTTTTTCTAAGCGCACCTCTTCGCGAATCAGAGCAATTTGTGCCTGTTGTAAAGCTTGCGCTTTCGTCGGTCTTGCTCGCAATTGGCGATAAAATTCGGTCATGAGTGCCAATGTGCCTGCATCATTGGCATACCAGAGACTCGCCACAGCCGAACTTACTCCCGATTGTACCGTTAACCCGGCAAAGCCATACTCGGCACTTTCATCTCCCAAAGCTGTACGACAGGCACTTAATACCAATAACTCAATAGCGTTCTCCCCCCAATTCAAGGCCGCCATTTCTGTTAAAGTTAGAGCGCGATCCCACAGTTGAATGTAAGACTCGGAAGGAGTACCGGGTTGAAACTGTCCGTGAGTGGCTAAATGGAGGATTTGCGCTCCCTTGCGAGAGGATTCCCGTTGCAAATCCTTGAAGGTAAAGGTTTCATTGAGGAAGGTATCGGGAGTATTGAATTCTTCGGCAATGGTCTCAACTTCCACGGGAACCGCCGGTAAAGACTCATTATCGGTAAATTCTGACATTCCCATCGCTACCATCGAACTATTGCGAATATCGGTGTAACGGGTTGGCACTAAATGCAGGCTGGGGATTAAAGAAATCGCATAATTTTCGATCGCAAACTGTTTGCCATCGTGCAAGGCTGCCATCGGTAATGTTCGCAAACCGTCATCGAGAACAAACATGAGAGTATCAACATTAAAACGATGTAAATCCTTTTCCGTCGGCGCGATTAACCATTTGTAGAGTTGTTGGGCGGGAGGGAGATAGCGGGTATTGCGGCGGTGGATGGGGTGAGCGATCGCTTCTTGAAAGCTGTAGATTTCCGAGAGGAGAGTCGCCCGAGAGACTTCTGGGAGGGCATAGCGAAGCGGTTCGCCTCGTGGAGGAACTAAAATGAGATCGAGTTGTTCGGGACGTGCAAAAATATAAATCGTTGCTGCAGTGGTTCCGGTTTCGCCTTCCATTTGCTGCAAAACTCGCTGAATATCTGCTAACGAAGTCATTGTTGCATCATCTTCTTTACCCAGATAGTGTAAAAAGTTTTTGCTGTAGTAGCGATCGAGCGCGGCGATCGCGTTTTCTAAGTCGCCACTATCAAGGAAATCGGCTATTTTTTGGCGATCGATCCCATTGATTTCTGGGCGATCGTCTTTCCCGAAACTCGATAACGCATCGATATGAGTTGGAGGTGTTGTCAACCAAGGCATATATACAATCTCTTCTCCTTTGGGAAGATTAATGAGAGGAGTTGGAGGAGTTGCAGCAGTGGAAGGAGTTGGAGGAGTTGCAGAAGTGGCAGCGATCGCCCCTTCAATATTCAAAATTCCTAGAGTTCCCGTGGCCGTATTATTGAGCAGATCGACGGTAGCAGCACTACCATAATGGGTATAGTCAAGGGTATCAATTCCCGCTCCCCCATCAATTGTGCCGTTAAAATTAACACCTGCATCAAACGCAAACGTATCTCGAGCGTTTCCGCCTCGGATTGTGGCAACATTATTAAAAGATATCGCATTAACATAGCCATCAATCCTACCTTGGTTACTGCCAGTGAGGGTCCAATTGCGGTTAGAGTCAGGACCGATCAGTTCAGCAACGTCTTGAATCACTAAATTATCTTGAAAGTTCGCAGAATTATTCAGTTCGACAATTGCCGTACCGGAAGCATTATCTTCAATGCGAATAGAAGAAAAGGTATTGTGTAGGTTGCCAATTTCCGTATCGTTGAGAAATGTTGTATTTGCCGCTCCCGTTCCTCCTAAAGTGAGGGTTTGATTGGCGTTTTCGGGACGAAAAATTAAAGCATTCGTTCCTCTTAAATTTGCATTCACATCACTCAAATCAATTCGATCGGTCGAAACTCCAATCGTACCCGTTCCCGAATCTACAATATTTTGTACAATAACGCCAACTCCCGAGGAACTGATGCCGCGAAACCCAATCGATCCGCCACTAGAATCGATTGGTTTAACAATATCAATTCCCACTGTAGTTCCCGTTCCCGTCACCATAATATTTCCTCCTCCCGAGTTAATATTGCCACTAATTTCAACGCCTTGATCGTCGCCATCACCAGTATTTTGATTAGCGCCCCAAAGATCGATTTGTCCTCCTCCCGAGTTAATAGTGCCATTGATATCCATGCCATCATCATGTGCGCTGATACCAACAAGATCGATCGCTCCTCCACTCGAGGCGATCGATACACTACTATCTATATTCACTCCCGAGCCATTAATACTGCTTCCTTGAATGGCGATCGCGCCATTTCCAGCACTGAGATTCCCGTTAATTTCAACCCCATGAGAACTATCATCGGCGGTTGTACTAAAGTTTGCACCATTAATATCAATGAGACCGCCACCCGAGTTAAGATCGGCATTAACTTCAACGGCGGTTAGATTTGCTTGGGTATTCCGTCCGTAGAGGCGAATATTTCCCCCATTACTAATAATTGGCTTATCAATAACAACTCTGCCAGAATTATCGCTAGAAATAAAACTCGGTGAAGCAGAAACCGGATCGGTTCCATCTGCAAAGATGCCTGTATAAAGCTGCCCGGAAGTTGATTCAATCCCGCCTTGGAGAATAATATCATTATGAGCGTAAAAAAGGAGCGTCGCCGATGTGCCAGCCGTTTTTTGAATGAACGCATCGGCATCTTGGAGGATATTTCCCGCATCTACTCCTCCGATACTGGTTGTAATCGTGACTCCCGTACCGCCGTTCAAAGCCGCATTAATATTATTCACATCAATGACGCTCGTTCCTATCCCTCCCGAACCCACACAAGCATTACAAATTCTAATATTTGTAGGATCGATGAGCCAAGTTCCTCCTGTGCCAAATCGTGCCGAAGCATCGGGAGTTGATGTAATTTGTAGGGTTTGTTTGCTCGAGGTTTCTATCAGTCCGCCATCTCCTGCATTGACTCCTCCTCGGGCGCTTAAAATGCCGTGAATTTCTGTATTTTCATCAGACCAAGCAATAATCGTGCCGCCATTGCCTTCCGCGATCGCATCGGCTCGAATGCTGGTATTTTGGTCGATCGAAGTATGGGTTGCAGTTGGTGAATTTCCTTGTCCTTGATAGTCACCTCCGATTAATATCGTCCCGCCGCCATTTTGTCCGGACGCATCGACGTTGGCATGATTGAAGATAACGCGATCGCCAAAAATCCCGATATTCCCCCCCTCTCCTGTCATACTATCAACCTCAACATTCCCCGTTACCCATGTCGTTCCCATTTCTTGGGGGATCGTTGTACCGATCGCCGTCTCTATTTCTCCATTGAGATTGGTTATTAATCCCGTAGCAATATTCTGTTGTTCTGCACCTACAAGTAATTCAGGAAGATCGAGAGGAGTAATCGGTAAAATGTCCCCTCCTTCTGAGAGTGGAAGTTCAATTTCCAGACTTAATAAACTATCCTGTTGAGACAATCTTACGCGGCGGGTTCCCGGCACAGCAGTCACGAGAATATTACCACCCTTAGCAGTTAACGTTCCCGTGTTAATAACGCTCCCACCAATTAAACCCAAGTTTTGTTCCGGATTTACTGTCAAATGTCCCCCATTAATAATAGGTGCGGGATTTTCAAGATCGAATTCAAAGGTTAAAGGTATTCCCGTTAAATTGGCATAATTATTCTCTCCGAAAACATTAAAAATATCCTCTGAAAAGCCAATTCCTGTCGCAGTTGTCGCAAAAAAGTCTCCCGATACATTTAAACCGGCATTTGCACCAAAGACAATGCCCGCAGGATTGATTAGATAAAGGTTTGCATTGCTTCCAGTCGTTTGAATTAAGCCATCAATTAAAGAAGGATTCCCACCAACAATGCGGGTGAGAATGTTATGAATATTGGGATTGGCTAAGAAATTAGCAATTTCTCCCGTGCTTAAGCCAAATTCCTCAAAACTGTGGAAGAGATTGTCCCCCGATCGCAACCCTCCTTCAATGGTATAAATATTATTCTTTTGTTCAATTCTGGTCTGAATTTCATCCGAAGCGGGGACAATTGTTTGAGCCGTAACAGGTCTTTGGAGAATTCCATTAACTCCCAAAGTAATAAATAAAGAAAAAGTAAAAAAAGAGCGATCGCACAGCATGAGTTTTGGGTTGAAGAGCCACCTAATTTCAATCTTAAGATAAGAATATTTTTTATGCTGGAATAAAAACCAATCAACATGACAGCTTCATAATTGACGCGATATCGTAAGTTTATCGCTCCCTCGATATTTGTTTTACCAAAGAGAAGCAATAAAGGTAAAAACCGCTTGAAAATAGGAATTTTGACATTAGCGATCGCTCAAATTGAAGAGAGCAAAGAAGTCAGTTAGCTCGCCAATTTCTAAACTGTCTATTTTACTTTTTTTCCTTTGTCAAGAGTATTTTGTTGCAATCGAAGGTGCAGTCTTGCTAACAATTGACGATAGAATAGAGTTTTCCAGCCATCATCGCAGACGAAAACGCAGGGTTTCCCGTAAAATCGGGTCAAGGAGTTCCGGTTAATGTTCCCCAATTTATCCACACAACCTCAAACCTTTTTGCAATATCCCGATCGCCTCGAAATGCGATTGCAGGAAATTCCCCCGGAACCCGGCGTTTATTTAATGCGAGATGGAACTGATGGTATTCTCTATATTGGCAAATCGAAGAAATTGCGATCGCGAGTGCGGTCTTATTTTCGCGACTCCCAAAGACTCAGTGACAGAATTGCCATGATGGTGCGTCAGGTGACGGAAATTGAGTTTATTGTCACGGATACGGAAGCCGAGGCTCTCGCTTTAGAAGCCAATCTGATTAAACGGCATCAGCCTCACTATAATGTATTACTTAAGGATGACAAAAAATATCCTTATGTTTGCATTACTTGGTCGGAAGATTATCCGCGTATTTTTATTACTCGCAAGCGTCGCTTAAAAAATAGTCGCGATCGCTATTACGGTCCCTATGTAGACGTGCGATTATTGCGCCAAACCCTTTATCTCGTCAAGCGTCTTTTTCCTCTTCGCCAACGTCCCAAACCTTTATTTAAAGATCGTCCCTGTCTCAATTACGATATCGGTCGCTGTCCGGGGGTTTGCCAAAATCTGATTACCCCAGAAGATTATCGCAAAACTCTCGAAAAAATCGCCATGGTCTTTCAAGGGAGAAGCCGAGAATTAAGCCAATTGTTGCAGAAACAAATGGAAAAAGCCGCAACAGCATTAGACTTTGAAATAGCGGCGCAAGTTCGCGATCGCATTCAGGGTTTGGATGCACTGCACGCCGATCAAAAGGTCGCGTTATCCGACGATACAGTGTCCCGGGATGCGATCGCTTTAGCGAGAGACGATCGCTATTGCTGCATCCAACTCTTTCAAGTGCGGGCAGGGAAATTGGTGGGACGATTGGGGTATTTTGCAGAAACCGGATCGGGAACCCCCGCCGCAATTTTACAACGAGTGCTAGAGGAACATTATTTACAGGTGGATCCGGTAGAAATTCCCGCCGAAATTCTCGTGCAGCACGCGTTACCCGAGGGGGAAATTTTGGCAGAGTGGCTGGCGCAACGACGAGGAAGAAAAGTGAATGTTTTTACCCCTCAACGACAAAGCAAGGCGGACTTAATCGAGATGGTGGAGCGAAATGCCGGCTATGAATTAGAGAGAACGCAGAAACAACGCGATCGCGACGAAAAATCTTTGCAAGATTTAGCAGACATTCTCGATTTACCGGAAATTCCCAAGCGCATCGAAGGTTACGACATTTCTCACATTCAAGGATCGAATGCTGTTGCCTCACAAGTTGTCTTTGTGGATGGCGTTCCGGCAAAGCAGCATTATCGCCATTATAAAATCAAAAACCCCGAGATTCGGGTGGGGCGATCGGATGACTTTGCCAGTTTAGCAGAGGTTATCGGGCGACGCTTTCGCAAGTATCTCGAAGACCCGAATTTAAACCCTCAGAACGATGCAGACTTCCCCGATTTAATCATGATTGATGGGGGAAAGGGTCAACTTTCGGCAGTTATGGCAGTCTTGCAAGGAAATGTAGAAAATCCTTTATTGGAAGAGTTAAAAGTCGTGAGTTTGGCTAAACAACGCGAGGAAATCTTCTTACCGGGAGAATCTTTACCCTTAGAAACCGACGCAGAACAGCCGGGGGT
The DNA here is from genome assembly GCF_059821285.1 of Spirulina sp. LEGE 11439. Lineage (NCBI taxonomy): Bacteria > Bacillati > Cyanobacteriota > Cyanophyceae > Spirulinales > Spirulinaceae > Spirulina > Spirulina sp. LEGE 11439. The sequence goes on along the minus strand of NZ_JCAMRX010000064.1, from coordinate 1,778 downwards.
ACAATTATTACGACGAGTGCGAGATGAAGCGCATCGCTTTGCCGTTAGCTTTCACCGACAACAACGCTTAAAACAGGGTCGGCGATCGCGTTTAGATGCTATTCCGGGGTTAGGATTTGAGCGTCAAAAACAATTACTCGCTCATTTTCATTCTATTGATTATATTCGCGAAGCCAGTTTAGAACAATTACAAGAAGTCCCTGGAATTGGTTTGCATTTGGCACGAGAAATCTATGCTTATTTTCATCCAAGTTGATATGGATTGAGAGATATTTCTCTCTTGAACTTTACGATAGGATTGGAGAGATACGAGATGGCAACGATATAATGAAATGCGCGATCGCAGTAGAGTACAGAAATTATGTTTGATAATATTTGTAAATTCATGGCCGAAGAATTTTCGCGGGATATTGCGACTTGGTTACTAGGCGAACCCATTGTCTTAACCGAACTCAGTCCCACAGAACTATCTCTCGAGCCCATTCGCACGGATTCTTTGATTTTGCGACAGTCTTTAAACCTTGTTCTGCACGTTGAATTTCAAACGGGGGTTGATGCAGAAATCCCTTTTCGCATGGCAGATTATCGGTTACGAGTTTATCGTCGCTTTCCGGGTCGAGATATGCGACAAATTGTGGTTTATCTCAAGCAAACCCGTTCGCCTTTAGCTTATCAAAATCGCTTTGAGATTAGTGGATTGCAGCATGAATTTGAGGTGATTCGCTTATGGGAACAGCCAACCTCAATTTTTCTCAATACGCCGGGTTTATTGCCTTTTGCCGTATTAAGTCAAACAGAAGAAAAGGAGGATATTTTACGAGAAGTCGCACGGCGAGTCGAGGAAATTCCTAATCGTCGAACGCAATTGAATATTGCTGCCTCAACATCGATCCTCGCTGGGTTAGTATTAGAGAAAGAACTCATCAACAGAGTTTTGAGGAGAGATATCATGCAAGAGTCGGTTATTTATCAAGAACTCAGACAAGAAGCTAGAGAAGAAGGTCTTCGGGAAGGTCTTCGGGAAGGTCTTCAGGAAGGTCGTCAGGAAGGTCTTCAGGAAGGTCGTCAGCAGATTGCTCTAAATTTACTGGCAATGGGGATGAGTTGGGAACAAGTTGCAAATGCTACGGGTTTGTCGATCGCACAACTTCAAACCTTACAACCAAATCCAGAAGATGGCGATCGCAACGACTCGGAATAATTGGACTCTGGCGATCGCTATTTTGAGATATTCTCAGGAAAAGCGATCGCAGTTGAAATTGCGCTATAATCCCAATATTGCTCAATTAATTTAAGTCTGATGCAATCTCTCATTTTGCAAAATATTCCAGACCATCTCTATTTTAAAATTGAAGAGATGGCTAAGCAAGACGAGCGCAATATCAATGCACAAGTTTTAACGTTATTGGAAAATGCGATCGCGATCGAATCCTCTCTTCAAAACAAGAAGAGAGAACAAGTTCGTTCGATCCTTGCCGAGATTTCTCATCGTCGCAAGCGACGATCCTCTATTCCCGATAATTTTCCAGATAGTACCGAATTGATTCGAGAAGATCGCGAAAGATGATAACTCCTTACCGAGTGGAATTTACCATGACAAATCAATCCTCGATTCCCAGTCCTGAAACCAATCAGAGATTATTGGCGAATTTGCGTCGCAGTCGTTTTGCGATCGAAGCAGCAACTTTAGAGTTAGACAATCTAACAATGCAATTAGAACATGAGGGTCTACCGAAGTTGTTGTGCTAAAAAGAGATAAATAGTACAGTAAAAATGAA
>NZ_JCAMRX010000100.1:0-5462 GCF_059821285.1 Spirulina sp. LEGE 11439 | reverse complement strand
TGTGACTTTACCTATAAGTTTGCCACAGTCTGAATGATAACTTTGCCGTTTAGGACTCCACAACCCTAATTGCACCGTCAGCACTGCCAGACAAATTATAGAATCTTTGAACAATAAGTTTGCCGAAAGTCAAAAGAGAACAACTCCTATAGTGTTCCCCCAGTCCAAATTTCTGAAGATTCCAATTTTGACCGAAGAGAGAGCCTTTCTCAAAAAGTTGAAGTAATCCAAGAAACTGTCAAGAAGAGACCAATAGAGATGCTTCGACCAGAATACAAAGGACAAAAAATGCTAAATATTATTTCTAGTATTTTTGAAACCTTTCATGAGCCTGTCACTACAAAGGAAATGGCAAGGATGGTATATGACAAATCTCTAAGTGAAGAGGAGTTGGAGGATGTGAAAGGGTCTCTTAATGCTGCTCTTGGCGATGGCTTCAATCAAGGACTATGGGGAAAAGTGGAGCGTGGTATTTTTGTTTCCAAGCACTATCACAAACCTAGTGAAAGCCTTAATTCTCAAAACTCCATTCATCAAGTATCTACCAATGGGCATTCTCAAAATGCTCGGATTGAATCTTTCACTTAACCCAAAAGCGAACTCGAAATGAGTTCGCTTTTGATTGTTTATGGGCGGTGTACGGATACCAGCGGCAACTCCTAATCGCAATCTGCGGGGTTCGACTTCCCGACCGTCCACAACTTACAACCAGACCAGTCAAGCCAGATATGGAGTTGGCGCTCCACCTTGGCTTATGGACATGGAGTTTAACTCCATTGTAACTGGTCAAACGAATCGTTGAAAATCAATGGAGTATTCCAATGAAACAAATCTTACAAACCATCATCCCAGAGCTTGATAACGCTACCATCCGTCGAACCTCTGACAGCAAATCGAGCGTTTATGATTTGATTGCTGTTATTGGGCAGCAAAAGAACCCACGAGAAGTGTGGAAGCGTCTTTCTAAGGGATTTCCTGAAGTTGTCACAAAATGTGACAACTTCAAATTTCCCGGTCGAGGACAGAAGGAAACTCCCGTTGTAGATCGCGAGGGGTGGGCGTATATTATCGGACTACTCCCCGGTGTCATGGGAAAAAAATATCGCGAGTCTGCTGCTAATTTGGTTTTGCGATACCTCGATGCCGATATCAGTCTCGCGTGTGAGGTTGCCGAACGCAACAACAACCCCGAAGACTTAGAACGGCTGGAGAAGCGCATTCAAGGAATCAAGGTTCGCAATAATGAGACCTCCGTTCTGAAAGCTCATGGAGTTCGAGGAAAGGGTTACGCTATCTGCACTAACAGGACTTATAACGGTCTCTTTGGAACTAACGCAGCAGGCTTGAAAAAACGAGACGGACTGCCTAAGAAAGTTAACTGGCGAGACCATGCAAGCTCTGATGACTTGGTTCAAGTTGCTTTTGCCGAAAACTTGAGCGTCCAAAAAATTGAAAAAACAAATGCTTACGGGAACAACCAATGTGCCAACGTTTGCTTTTTTACTGCCAAACAAGTTAATGCGTTTATTAACTCGGTCTTAGAAGCGGGTTAATTATTGGTTTTTCCTTGTTCCTCTCGCACCCGCTCCTAAGCATTTCTTTATAAGGCGGTGTTTTACTGGGTGCGGGAATCTTGATATTGGACAGAATTTTGCTCCATTAAGTCGTCGAGAGAGTGATTCCCGAAATTCTGAGTTTGAGCGAAATTTTGTCACTTACTAGGCTTTTGGCGTTTGCTCATAAATGATTTCAAGATACTTTCTTGAATCGGCATTCTCCGCACGAATCTTTTTGAGATTTGCTCTCAGCCTTTTAATCATATTATCTTCTGAGGTGAAGAGGATGTCTCTATTGTGTGTTCCCATTCAAGATAAAAATACCCAAACTGAATAAAGGTCAATTTGATGCTATCCAAATCAGAATTTATAGCGTGGTGCAACTCCCTTAATTTACCTCAGAAAACCCAAGAACTAATCGAACAAATTCGCTCGTCAGATCCCTCTCGTCGAGTTGGAGGTGGACGAAAAAATATTGCAGGACGCTACCCAAGTCGCAAAATGGGCTGCATCATTCAATTTGAATCCCATAAAGTCGAACTTCCCCATATCTACGAACTGGAAAAGGATGACAATGTTCTCGAGTATTACGACCAACCTCCCTCAATAAAATTAGACTATCAAGGGAAGAATGGTCGTAATTTAGGTGTTTTGCATACACCCGATTATTTCGTTATCAGAAAAGATAACGCAGGATGGGAAGAATGTAAAACCGAAGAAGAACTCAAAAAACTATCCCAAAAAAGTCCTAATCGCTATGTTTTTAGTGAAAATCATTGGTATTGTCCACCGGGAGAAAACTACGCCCAATCATGGAGACTCTATTACCGATTGTGGTCAGATGCCACCATCAATTGGATACTGCAAAGAAATTTGATTTTTCTCGAAGATTATTATCGTAGTGAAACCTTAAATGTCTCAGAATCTATCTCAAATATCATAACTGCACTTGTCATCAGTAAGCAAGGGATAAAACTATCAGAATTATTAGCACGCTCTGATGATTTCACTGCGGATGACATTTACAGTCTCATCGTTCAAGAAAGTCTATATGTTGACCTCCAGAAAAATTCTTTGACAGAACCCGATAATTGTGACATTTTTCTCAATCAAAAAATGGCATTAGCTTATGCCTTAATGCAGAAGCCTTCACTCTCATCGTTCCCATCTCCATCTTTGGTTAATTTAGCAATTGGGGCAAGCCTGCTCTGGGACAATCGAGTGTTAAAGGTTTTGAATATTGGGGAAAAAGAAATCACTTTACGAGGTGAAGAAGAAACTCTCATCACTCTCACAATTCAAGAAATTGAATTGTTGATTCAGCAAAAGAAAATCTCTCCTCTATCGGCCTCTCAAAATCCATCTTCCCCTAATTCTGAAGCGTGGGATAAATTTTATCAAGCCAGCCCCGAAGATCAAGCAGAAGCATTAAATCGCTATCAAATCATCGAGCCTTATTTAAGGGGTGAAAAACGGAAAAATGAAACGATTCCCCAAAGAACCATCCGAGACTGGAAAACAAAATATTTAACTGCACAACAACAATATGGTTGCGGTTATGTTGGGTTACTCTCTCACCGTCAAAAGAAAGGAAACCGACAGCGCAAACTTCCTCAAGCATCTCTTGACCTGATGACTGAGTTTATCGCAGAAGATTATGAAACTTTAAAACAGAAGTCAATGTGGTCGGTTTACTGTTCTTTGTTGGAAGCCTGCGAACAGAAGAGATTCATTGCCCCTAGTTACAAAACTTTTACTCTTAAAGTTAAAAAGCGTTCTCAGTACGAACAAACAAAAAAACGTAAAGGTAGGAGAGCCGCTTACAACCAAGAAACTTTTTATTGGGAATTAAAGAAAACAACACCAAGACATGGAAATCGTCCTTTTGAAACCGTTCATATCGACCATACCGAACTGGATGTAGAATTAGTCTGCTCTCAGACACGGCGTTCGCTGGGAAGACCTTGGGCAACATTCCTCGTTGATGCGTACTCTCGGCGATTATTGGCAGTTTATTTAACTTTTGATTCTCCTTCCTACCGTTCCTGTCTAATGGTTTTACGTCTTTGCGTGCAACGACACGGACGTTTCCCACAAACTATTGTGGTAGATAATGGAGCAGAATTTCATAGTATTTATTTTGAGACTCTTCTCGCTACATTTGAATGCACCAAAAAGCATCGTCCCGCAGCCACAGGAAGATTTGGGGCAGTCTGCGAACGATTATTCGGTACGAGTAATACCCAATTTATTGATAACTTATCTGGGAATACTCAAATCACTAAAAATGTTCGACAAGTTACCAAATCAGTTAATCCTAAAAAACACGCCATTTGGACATTGGGGCAACTCTACGAGCAACTCTGTACTTGGGCTTATGAAGTGTATGACACTCTAGATCATCCCGCTTTAGGACAAAGCCCCAGAGAAGCATTTTCTCTGGGTATGAATCAAGGTGGAAATAGAAGTCATAAAATCATTCCCTACGATGACAATTTCAAAATTTTAACTCTTCCCACTACTAGCGCAGGAAAAGCAAAAATACAGCCCTCAATGGGTATCAAAATAAATTACATCTATTATTGGACGAATATTTTTCGAGATCCGGAGGTTGAAAAGACTCGCGTTCCTGTCCGCTACGACCCATTTGATGTAGGTATTGCCTACGCTTATGTTCGCGGCTATTGGGTCAAATGCACGTCTCAATATTACGCTGAATTTCAGGGATGTTCAGAGAAAGAAATTAAATTGGCTACTAAAGAATTAGGCAAACGTTTTTCCAATCATCAAAAGAATTCAAAAATTTCAGCTAAGAAATTGGCTCAGTTTTTGAATTCCTTAGAAGCTGAAGAATTATTACTACAGCAAAGACAACATGACACAGAAGCAAAAGAAGTTTTTCAAATTATTAATGGTGGCAAAACGAACCCAAGTACATTATTGACTACCATCACCACTTCTGTTGATTCAGACAAATCTTTGATAGCAAATATTAAATCTCCAGATGAAGAATTTCTGTCTAGCAGTCTTGAAATTTATGATGAGTTCTAATTATGAGTGATTTCCCTTCCGAACTGCTCCAGAAATCTGTTGCCGAAAGATTGGCTTATTTTGAGTCTTTTACTGTTGCTCATCCTCGACTTAAAGAGGTTTACGAATCGTTGATGAGAAATATTAAAGAACCCGCAGGGGCATCTTTTATCTTTGTTTACGGTCCTAGTGGTGTTGGAAAAACAACTCTCAAGCGACGAGTCGAACAGAAAATTACAGAATTCTATCTATCTCAACTAACAACTGATAGAGGTCGTATTCCAGTAGTTGGGATTGAAGCTGTTGCACCAGAATCACGGAATTTCAATTGGAAAGATTATTATACTCGTGCTTTGATTGCTCTTGAAGAACCACTTATCGAACACAAAATCGATTATGGAGTTCGAGGAGTTTATCGAGATATTTTTGGTCAAATTGTCATTGAGTCAAAAGTAGTTGCACCAGCTTTAAGGAGAGCTTTAGAAAATAGCTTGAGCCAACGAAATCCTGATGTCTTTTTTATTGATGAAGCACAACACATGGGTAAAATGTCCAGTGGTTTCAAACTGCAAGACCAGTTAGACTGCCTCAAATCATTAGCGAATATGACCAATATTCTTCACTGTCTCTTGGGAACTTATGAGTTGCTGACTTTTCGGAATTTAAGCGGACAATTATCAAGACGAAGCGTAGATATTCATTTCCCTCGCTATCAAGCCAATAGTCCTGATGATATCCGAGCCTTTAAAAGTGTTTTACTCACCTTTCAACGTCAAATACCTTTATCCAAAGAACCCGATCTAGTAATGCATTGGGAATTTTTCTACGAACGAACTTTAGGTTGCATCGGCACCTTGAAAAATTGGTTAACTCGCA
>NZ_JCAMRX010000013.1:3004-127486 GCF_059821285.1 Spirulina sp. LEGE 11439 | reverse complement strand
TCCAAGGAACTCGGTGTTCCAGTTCAAATGACCTTTTCAGGTCGCACAGCTCCCGTTAGACCCGAAGGGTTAACGGGAGAGAACGTCACTAGCTCCTAATCTTTAAAATAGGGTGTTTGGTTTTCTGACTTGAAATAGGGGACTTGGGGCTTAACCTCTTCTTGCAATTCTGTTTCTGAGCCTTCAGTTTCGGGCAGTTGACGCGGGATAACGATCGTAATATCAGTTCCTTCCCCTGGCCGAGTATTAACCTGAATTTCACCCCGATGCTGGCCGACGATAATATCGTGACAAATCGATAAACCCAAACCCGTTCCTTCTCCAGTCGGTTTGGTCGTGAAAAAGGGGTTAAAAATTTTCTCTTTAATTTCAGTCGGAATCCCATTGCCATTATCGCGAACGAAAATTTCTACTTCTGTATCTCGATTACGGGTAATGACTTGAACGGTAGGAACAAATGTTTCATCGGCATGAGTGAGGGATTTTTTACGAGCCGCATAACAAGCATTATCGACAATATTAATAATGGCACGACCCAAATCCGCCGCCGCTATGACGATCTCGCCGATGGAATCGTCATACTGCGTATCAAATTCGATATTAAAGGCGGCATCTTTAGCACGAAGGCTTTGATGGGCGAGTTGTACGGCTTCAGCGACGACAAAATTCAGTTCCCCGGGTTGATGACTGCTGCTGCCCGTGCGGGCGTGCATGAGCATACTGGTAATGATACTGTCGGCGCGTTTGCCCTGTTGATGAATTTCGCTGACGTTGCGCTTGAGATAGTCGAGAGATTCGCTGAGAAATTCGACGGTTTCCGCATCTAATTGTTCGGTTTGACGCTCGATTTCCTCGACAATATCTTGCGTCAGGTCTTGGGAAAGATTGGCGAGACTATTGACAAAGTTGAGAGGGTTGCGAATTTCGTGGGCGATACCAGCAGTTAAAGATCCTAAAGAGGCCAGTTTTTCTTGGGCGACGATTTGTCTTTGCGCTAATTTTAATTCTTGGAGGGTGTCTTCGAGTTGTTCGTTTTTCTCTCTCAGTTGTTGAGTGCGTTGTTCGACTTTGCTCTCGAGGGTGCGGGAATATTCTTCGAGTTGGGTGTAAAGTCGGGCATTATCAACAGAAATAGAGATTTGAGAAGCGAGGAGATTGATCACTTTGAGGCGCTCTTGGGTAAAGGCTCCGGAAATTTCGTTATTTTCCAGATAGAGGAGTCCGGTGAGCTTGTTTTGGTGAATGAGAGGAGCGCAGAGGACTGATTTAGGGTGCTGTTCTTGGACGTAAGAATCTTTAGAAAAGAGTCCATCGGTGCTGGCATCGTCGAGGACGAGATTTTCTTTGGTTTGTTCGACGTAGTTGAGTAAGGAGAGAGGTAAGGTTTGACCTGAAGAGACGGCAACATCGACATCAACGGTGGTACTGTCTTGCTGTTGGGCTGGGTTGACCTGTCCCATTGCTTCAATAACCCATTGCTCGTCTTGTTTGCTGAGGAACATCCCCATATTTGCTCCGGCATTTTCGATGGAGATTTTCAGGAGTTTTTCCAGGAGTTTTTCGATAACGAGTTCGCCACTGAGGGCAAGAGAGGCTTTGAAGACAGTGTTGAGGTCGAGGACTTGACTCACAATTCCTGTAGTGGAGTGGGTAGTTCCTCCTAGAGTTGTTGTTAGGGATAGGCTTGTCGTAGTGGTAGAGATTTGGCCGCCTGATTCTGACTCTTGTAAGGAACGAGCAATAAGATCGGGATAGCGTTGGTCGAGGTCTTTGACTTTGGCTTTGACTCCCCAACGAATATAACCATAGTAAGCATCGGTCATGTAGATTTTGGCAATGTTTTTGCGACCCAAGGCATTGTAATATTCGGCAGCTAGTTCGTTGGCAAGTGCTTCTTCTTGGATGTAACCATTGGCTTTTGCTCCGGCTATGGCGCGATCGTAGAAAGGAGCGGCGTTGTTGATGTCACCGACCATTCGATATTTTTCAGCTTCTACGAGGTTATATTTATGTTGAAAATTCATGGGGGCATGAGATGCCCATTTTTTCATTTGCTTTTGGTTGATTCTGACTTGCTTGAGAAGTTTTTTGCACTCGGATTTGGAAGCCTTCGAGTAATTTGCTAGCAGGGTAAGAGAGTAGTAAAAGCTATGCGTACCCGATAGAGTTCCTCCAGTAAGATTTTGTTTGTATTTTTCGGAATTTTGGCTGATTTCAAGACACTGAGTATAATCTTTAAAAAGATAAAGCAATATTGATTTGACTAAATAAAAGTGGGCAAGGGCAGTATTATTATTTGTTTCGAAAAAACGAGCCACTTGTTTTTCCTCATTAAAAGCTTTTCCTTGTAAAAGTGCCTTGTTTTCTGATTGGTTCAAAAGATTGAGACTGGCTTGATACCATATTTGGACAAGTTCCAAAGAAAAATCTTGCTTGATTTTTTTTAAAGTATCACAGTATTTTCGTTGCGTTTCAGAAACATATTCTAAATATTCTCCAGTAAACAATAAATTTATAGTATGATGTAAGCATATATAACCAAAATAATCAAAATTCCCCGTTTCTAACGCACTTTGAAGGCCTTCTTGCAAAGGTTCTAGGGTCGTTTTTGCTGATTCTTTAAAATCTCGAATAAATACATTGAATAACAAACATATCTGTGCTTTTTTATCTCGATCATTAAGTTTCTCTTGTAAGTTTAATGCTAGTTTACCAAATTGATATCCAGATTGAATATCGCCTAAAGCCGTACATAATAAGGATCCATAAAGAGCATAACAAATTGTTGACAAAGATGAATTACCATATTTGATTGACAGATTCACCATTTTAAGAACAATGAGAGGAAATATCTGCGGATTGGCTGCAAAACTTGCTGGGATAATGGTATTTAAAATCCCCATCGCGGACAATTGATAAGGCTCTTGCATTTTTGGCAGATCCAGCAAATCTAAAATTTGCTTATTTCGCCAACTGAATCTAGTACGAATAAATCCAAGCATGATGTTTAATTTAGTTGGATTTTTTGGGATTTTTATTTTCAGAGATTTCAAAATTTCAAATGCTGTATCGATTGCCTTTTGAAGTTGATTTTGAGACATAAAGAAAGGTATCTGTAATTCATAAACTCGAATTCTGTCAAGCAAAGTCTTTGTCTTTTCCGAGACAATATGAGATAACTCTTGAGCTTTATCAAAATCCCCGATAAGATACAATACTGCTAAAGTTTCCTCATAAATATCTCGGGTTAATTCATAATGTGTTTGCCAACTTTCTTGTGGTAAAAGCTCTAAAGCAATTGTTAAGTATTGGTTGGCAGATTCATAAGCTGTTGCTGTTTTTGCTTTTCGACCCGCCATTAAATTCATTTGTATTAATTCATATTTTTGGGAATTTTCGGAAATATATTCTATGCCAATATTTAGTTGATTAATAATATCAAAAACATTTTCTTCTAATGCAGCTTTATTTGTCTTTTCTAAGAGAAGTTGCCCAATTTTTAAATGAGTTTGTTTTTTTTCTGTATCGGGAATGAGTGAATAGGCAGCTTGTTGGACGCGATCGTGCAAAAATTTATAATTTATTCGATTGGTATCGACAGTCAAAGAGTCTTGTGTATTTACATCAAAGACCATAGGGATTTTATAATCTTTGTTTAAAGGTAAAATCAATCCTGATTGTAAAGATATCCAAAGATCGTTAGCTGTCTCTACCAGAGATTTTTCATGAACAATTGCCAATACTTCTAAGTAAAAACGGTTTCCAATACAAGCCGCAAGTTTTAATGCTTTTTGGGTTTGTTCTGGAAGTTTTTTGAGATTGCGAGCAACCAGTTCCACAACATTCAGATCGGCAATTCCAAATCCTTGTATTTGCTCGATATTCCATTGCCAACTTTCGCGATTAAAATCAAAAGTAAACAGATTTTCACTATAGAGTGTTTTAAAAAGTTGTATGAGAAAAAATGGATTTCCTTGCGTTTTGTTATACAATAATTCTGCTAGGTTAATAGAGCGATTAAATTCATTCAAAGTCTCAGCGATTAATTGACAAACATGCTCGATACTTAAGGGATCGAGAACAATATTTTCAACTATTGCTCCTGTTTTTTGGATTCGCTCAATTGTTATAATGGTAGGATGAGTAGGATGAACCTCATTATCTCGATAGGCACCAAGATAGAGAAAATATTGACTATCAGGATCGGTAATTAATAACTCCAACAATTTGAGCGAAGCTAAATCCGCCCATTGCAAATCGTCTAGAAATAAAACAAGAGGATGTTCTTTTTGGGCAAAAACGTGAATGAACTGTTTAAAAACTTGATTAAAGCGATTCTGCGATTCAGTCGGTCCGAGTTGGGGAATTTCGGGTTGCGAACCAATAATTGTTTCAACTTCAGGAATGACATCAATAATAACACGTCCATTTTTTCCTAAAGCCGCTAATAAATTTTCTTTCCAAGTTGCTATTTTTTCCGCATTCTCGGTTAGAATCTGTTGGATTAATTCTTGAAATGCTTGAATAACTGCCGCATAGGGAATATCTCGTTTAAATTGGTCGAATTTTCCGGAAATGAAATAACCGCGCTGCCTAACGATAGGTTTGTGAACTTCTTGGATGACACAAGTTTTGCCGATCCCAGAATAGCCCGATACGAGTATTATCTCTGTATTGCCTTCACTAACGCGATCAAATGTTTCTAACAATTTAGCAACTTCTGCTTCTCGACCGTAAAGTTTTTGTGGAATTAGGAACTGTCCCACGCGATCGAGCTTTCCGGGAATGAAATCTTTAATCTCCCCATTATTCTGCCATTGTTTCAGACATTGTTCGAGGTCAGCTTTTAAGCCGAGAGCGCTCTGGTAGCGCTCTTCTGCTGTTTTAGCCATTAATTTCATCACAATGGCTGATATCCCGGAAGGGATATCAGGTTTGATTTGATGAGGCTCAATTGGTGTTTTGGCAATATGGCAGTGTACAATCTCCAAGGCATCATTTGTGATAAAGGGCAACTGACCTGTCAACATTTCGTAAAAGGTTACACCCAAGGAATAAAAATCCGTCCGGTAGTCGAGAATTCGATTCATTCGTCCCGTCTGTTCAGGAGATATATAAGCGAGGGTTCCTTCGAGTTGATTGGGACTGGTTAAGTTTTGGCTTTCTTTTTCAAGACAGGTTGCTATACTGAAGTCAATCAGCTTTATTTCTCTAGTTTGAGGATTAATGAGGATGTTTTGTGGCTTAATATCTTTGTGAATGACTTGTTTGACATGAAGTTCATCTAAAGTTTGAGTTAGGGAGATGGCAATTTCCAGAAATTTTTCAATAGAGAGGGTTTGAGAGCCAATCAATTGTTTGAGGGAAACCCCACCAAACTCTTCCAAAATCAGTGCTAAACTATGTTGGTAGTTGATTAATTCATAGGAATTAATAATGCTATCAATTGTTAAAGCCTGAAGAATTTGAAATTCGTGGCGCAGGTGAGTAATTTCTTCGAGAGTAGGATATTCAGCTTTCAGCGTTTTAATAACAACTGGGATAGAATCAGATTCGCGTTTAGCTTGGTAAATTAGGGTTTTTGCCCCTTGGTGGATAATTGTATGGATTTGATAACCCGGAATGGAAATTTGCATAAGAATTCTCCAAGATAAGGATGAACGGCAAGAGCCTCTTTGTTTTAACTTTAATTTTTTTCCCTGACTGATATAAATAGAGAATGTGGAGATCGGTTCTCCTAAATTCATTCTAGTCAAAAAAATCTGAAATTCGTAAAGTGTGTTCTTTCCCTATTAAAACCACAGTATACCAAATCTGGTTACCACCAGAGCCTTTGAACCAACATTCCGCACATCAATTTATAGTACGTAGAGTAGTATGAGAAAATACTCTTGTTTTTCAATTTTATTTAAGTATTTATACTTAAATAAATTAGCTTTTTGCGATTGCGAGCTAAAATCATAGTACTATAATACTCCACCATGAAGACCGCAAATACCAAATAGCGACGTTGCATGCAACGTCGCTACAGCAAAGGCTGGGAAAATTTCTCCCGCGCAATGTCTCCTTTGTTAATATGAATTCTTAATAAACTCCACTAGGGGATGGTGTATCCCCCATCGATAACCAGATTATGTCCCGTAGTAAATGAAGCTTTATCAGAACATAACCAAAGAACGGCTTCGGCGATTTCTTCAGGTTGACCAGCTCGTCCAATCGGATGGGCTGCAATAATTTGAGCAAGTTGTTCTGGAGGAACGACGGCCTGCATCTCAGTTTTGATCGCCCCCGGACTAATAGCATTGATACGGATACCAGAACTCGCATATTCAAGTGCTGCTGTTTTTGTTAGAGCAATTATTCCCGCTTTACTCGCAGAATAAATAGAATAACCTGGTGCTGCGATAACACTTGCAATTGAAGAAATATTGACAATAGCGCCATTCCCTTGTTTCAAGATTTGCGGGATTTCAGATTTAAGACAGAGCCAGATTCCTTTGAGGTTAATATTAATTGTTTTTTCCCATTCTTCTTCTGTTGTATCACTTAAAAGTTTTGATTGAACGATCCCTGCATTATTACAAGCATAATCTAAGCGACCGTAAATATCGATTGTTTTGGCAACCATTGCTTCAACTTCAGAGGATTGTGAAACATCAGTCTTAATAAAAATTGCTTCTCCACCTCGCTCGTAAATTTCATGAACAGTTTTTTCTCCTTCAACAATACGGCGGTTGGCAACAACAACTTTTACTCCTTCACGAGCAAAAGCAAAAGCAACACTTTTCCCAATTCCTGATGAAGCTCCCGTAACAATTGCTACTTTATTTTTCAGTTCTGGTTGCAACAACATTGTCAGTTCTCCTTTGACTACAATATTCAATGTTTAAGTTATTAGGATGAATCCTAGCAAAAAAGATTTGCTAGGATATTGAATACACATTCAACTACACGCCAACAGCAACTTTTTCTGCCATTTGATTGATGCTACGAGTAGGAGCAGGAGCAGAGCCAAGAGCAACATTTCCCCAACGCATTACTGTTGCACCAGAATTGGAAACACCGCCAAAGGTATAAACAAGAAGTAAATCACCTTCGCGAATTTTACCCCATTGGGCTGCGTGATACAAACTGACAATAATGGAAGCAACACCAATATTTCCATACATGGAATAAATATCAATTGTGCGTTCTGGATCGATTCCTAAAGCACGAAAATAGACATTGTTATACCATGCGAAGAGGGAATTACCGACAAAAAAATCAATTTCATCTAAAGTGACTCCAGCCTTGGCCAAGGCCCGATCGCAACTCTCGCGAAAGTAATTCTCAAAACCATCACGTAGAACTTGGCTGGCATGCTTGCCTGGATGTACAAATAAACGAGGATTTCCTTGTTTATCTGTCGTATGTTTTAGAAAAAAGGCTCCGCAAGTTTCTGAAGTATTAACAAATTTACTGGCCAAAAGACCTTGATTTGATTCCAGAGTACTAACAACAAAAGCACCACAACCATCACCCATTAACATCGAAAGTGTATCGTTCTTATCCAGAAAGCGCGAGTAAGTACACGCAACTACAACTAAAATATTTTGATATTCTCCTGTTCGGATTAATGCACAAGCATTTTGCAGGGCAACCAAAGCACTCGAACACATTGAGGTTAAATTCCAAGCAGCACACTTTAAACCAAGCTTGCCTGCTAGAAAAGCTGCATCTCCAGTTCCAATTGCTTCATCTGCTGGAAATGCAGAGGAAACAATCATTAAATCAACATCTTCGATCGCAAGTTTGGCGGCCTTAAGAGCATCTTGTGCTGCGCTATATTCTAGGGTTAGAGGAGACTCGTCAGGAGCAAGAAATCGACGTTCGAGCGCACCTCGGAAGGGATCGGAATGATACTGGGTTAATTCTTGCGTCCAAATATCATTATCATTGTCAGAAACCCGTGAAAATGCTTTTGCTGCACTTTTTTCGTCCGCACGAGCAATGACATGCGGATAATTTTTCTTAAAGTATTCATTGGTATAGATAGTTTTGGGAAAACTAACACCAATAGAGCGGATACCAACAGGCTTTTGAGAGGTCATTTGGATACTTTCCTAATTTTTAATGGTTGATAATTTTTCGGACAGCAATACTCTGTTTTTCTGTTTTGGGAGAAATTGTCTCTTACTATCTCTCTTTGAAGTTTTTAGAGAAGTTGAGACAATCTTCTCTCGATCCCCAATTGTTAGAAAACCTTTGAAAGATTTTTGATTGTGACTAACTCGCGATCGCAACAGGTTTGTTTTTACTGGCAATCTTGCGAATGTTTTGTTGTCGCAAAACCCGCTTCAAAATTTTGCCCGTGGGATTTTTCGGGAAAGACGTGACTAATTCGATCGCCCGAGGTACTTTATAATTTGCCATCCGTTCCTCACAGAAAGCTCGCAATTCCTCAACCGTCGCCTCACAACCTTCTTTAAGACAAACATTAGCTTTCACCATTTCCCCTCGCGTCGGATGAGGAACGCCATATACCGCTACTTCTGAAACAGCAGAATGTTGATAAAATACCCGCTCGACTTCACTGGGATAGACCTTAAATCCAGACAGATTGATCATATCTTTGAGGCGATCGGCAATGTAAAAATAGCCGTCCTCATCCATCCAACCCATATCACCGCTATAAAACCAACCATCTTTAATCGCTTTGGCTGTCGCTTCCGGACGATTCCAATAACCTAACATCACATTTGGACCGCGAATCACCAGTTCGCCGATTTCTCCCAATGGCACTTCATTACTATTCTCATCTACTACTTTCATTTCCACGTTAGGAATCGGCATTCCCACAGAACCAAACTTGTATTGCATGGGATGATTGTAGGAGGCAAAGGGAGAAGTCTCTGTTAACCCATAGCCCTCATAAATCACTTTACCATGTTTTTCTTGCCAGCGACGCACAATTTCCGGACTCATGGGAGCCGCAGCGCTGAAGTTAAAGCGAATGGAACTAAAGTCATAGTCGGGGAACATTTCCAACATCCGGATAAACACCGTCGGAACTCCAAAGAACATGGTGATCTTTTCTTTTGTAATGGCTGCAAATACCTTTTCGGGGTCGAAACGCCGTTGCAAAATAATCGTCGAACAAGCATTCAATCCTGCATTGAGAATGAAATTTTGACCGAAGCAATGGAAGAGAGGGAGATAAAGCAAAAGTTTATCATCATGGCGCATTCCGCAAGAATAATTCACGGAATACATATTCGAGATGACATTAGCATGACTGAGAACTGCACCTTTAGGAAATCCTGTCGTTCCCGAAGTATAGAGAATCGCGGCAGGTTCGTCTCGTTCCATTTTCTCAGCTTGTCGCTCGGGAGAAGAGGCCGCCATTAAAGTGTGAAGAGAATGGCCGCTCTCGGTTTCTCCTTCCGCAATGAGAATGTGTTTGAGGTGGGCGAGATCGTCAGAGGGAACATTCTGAACTAATTCTGCTGTCGTGACGATGACTTCAGCCGTACAGTCATTGAGAATAAATTTCACTTCATCGCTTTTGAGAGCAGCACTGATCGACACTGCGATCGCTCCCAATTTTTGAATACCGAGATAGGCAATGACAAATTCGGGAATATTGGGCAGAAAAAGTGCAACGCGATCGCCCTTTTTCACGTCTAAGGTATGTAAACTATTAGCAGCACGATTGACTTGTTCGTTTAAGTCTTGGTAAGTAAAAGTTTGGGATTCGAAAAGAATCGCAGGCTTGTTGGGAACAAATTTAGCACCCCGCTCAACATTTTGAGCAATATTCATGACCATTGGTAACACCCCTAGGTTTTTGAGTTGACAATAACATGACAAGCGATCTAAACGATCGCAAATTCGGACTCTGAAGTGACTCTGAATATCTGAACCGGACAATCGCCAATTACCCCTAATCGCGATCTCCTATTTTGCAAGATTTGTCCGAATTTCTCTCTCAGAAGGATTCTAATGACGCGAGAGTAAATTCGTCATGTTTTGCCAATCTTCGTTCTGAAGGGCAAACAATTTTAAACATTGACCGACGGCGATCGCCACCTGTTGAAGAATTCGAGGGGAAGGCAAGAATTGATGATGAATTCGCTGACGAACAGAGCCTGTAGCGATGGGACTAATCGCCAAACCAATATTTTGCCAATCTTCTGCACTCAAGCGCGCGATCGCGAAACATTGCCGACTGATTTCTTGGAGTTGTTTGGCTTTGGATCGTCCGAGAGGAATTGGGTTTTCTTCAAAGGTAAAGTAAGGAGATTGAGGGGATTGAAGGTAGATGTTGTGCTGTACCATTGTTTGATTTGCAAGATATGGAGTTGGAAAAATGATGAGGCTTGGAGATGGCCTCTCAAGATGCAGGAGTTAGATACCGGATAAACTCGAGAGAGTTTGGTTGACGGCGTTGACGACTTTGCCTTCTGTGGCAATATCGGCAGCGATCGCGGCAATGTGTTCGTTCAAAGATTGATCGCAGTCATTCCAGATGTAAGGGCGATCGCCGGTCGCGGGTTTGCCAATCACTTCGCGCACGGCATTATATAAAGGCAAGGTGGCAGGAGAGAGCAATTCGGGAGCAAGATAATGTCCGGCAATCGTATGAGTACGAAGGTCTACCGCTTGTACGGCAAACATTAAAGAGATGGCCATGTATTGATGGAAAATTTCGATCGCCGTGCGTGCGAGGTTGGCAGAAGCAAAACCCTGAGAGTTCACATTTTGGTTGAACTGCTCGGCGTGAGTAGGATAGCGATCGGCGATGGAGTTGCCGTAGAAGGTTAATAAAGGCATCAGAGAATTACCAGCAATTTGTAATCCTTTTAGTCCCATGTTTACTTTTCGCTCTGTATTTCCCACTAAAGAAGGAGTGAGTCCGCCGCTAAATTCTGGAGCAACTAAGAGGGCAATTTGCACGTCGAGATGCTTGGCTAGTAAGCCGAGGAGATGGCGAACGCGATCCATGCCGACCCCAACATATTGACCGAGAAAGTTGCCGCAATGGTAGCTGCTATCTTGGGTGACATCAATAAGCGGATTGTCGGTGACAGAGTTGAGTTCCACTTCCATTTGCTGAGCTACATCGAGGATGCCGTCAGCGATCGGTCCGATATACTGCGGCAAGCAGCGCAGAGAATAACGATCTTGAATGAGCTCATGGCCGCGATTGTCGTGACTACCATCTAATTCATCTCGACTTAATCCCGAATCTTCGAGAAGTTCGACCATTGTTTGTGCCGACCAGCGCTGACCGAAGTGAGGCTTGAGTTGATGAATAAAAGGATGAAAGGATTGGTTCGTCCCTCCTAACCCTTGTAACATTAGGGCGTGAGCGCCCATTCCTAGAGATAATAAAACTTTGGCATCGCGAACGCATAATGCGGCAATCCCTGTCATTACTGAAGTTCCATTGGTCATCGCCAATCCTTCTTTGGGAAGAAGGTTCATGGGGGAAAGCTCCAGCATGTCCAAGGCTTGCAACGCCGACATTTCCCGACCGTCATAATCTACGGTGAAGCTTTCATCTAAACCGATCGCGGCTCCGGTAATGTGAGCGAGGGGAACTAAATCTCCGCTTGCTCCAATCGAACCAAACTCGCAGACATGAGGTGTTACGCCTTTATTGAGAAAGGTGGTTAAACGTTCGATGAGTTCCAAGCGAATTCCCGATGCACCTTGCATGAGAGCATTAACGCGCAAGAGCATGGCGGCGCGAACGTCGGCCTCGGGCAAGCGTTTTCCTGCTCCTGCCTTTAAAAACCAAATCAAGTTGCTTTGCAATTCGGCAGCTTCGTCGGGGGCGATTGCTTGATTGGCCATGCCACCAAATCCTGTGGTCACGCCATAAATCGGTTTGCCATTTTCTACTGCATTGTCAATATAATCTCTCGAGGCTTGTACTCGCGATCGCACGGCTTCTTTTTCGCTTAGATGTACCCCAACGTTATGACGAGAGACATTCGCGACATCATCGATCGTCAATCGCTTCTCGCCGACAACAACATTACCCGATGCAACACCTGATGCACTCCGTACGAAGGGGAGTGATGAAACCGAAATTGTCATTGTTTCTCTCCTAGAAAGGAAATTTACTGTTTTCTTTTTCTTTACGATCGCGATCGGTTTGTGATTTCGATCGCATCATCGCGGCTATTTCGGTGTTAGGGTATTGGTGTCTAAAGAGCTAGTCGAAATATATACTTAAAGCCAAATTACGAGTATATTTTGACCCTAATACCAAACCCCTAACTATTCAAATCCCTACTCTAGGTTGTTTTTGAATGCTCCTTCTGAACTGTTTTTCTATCAAGTTGTATGCAACTCTGTATATAGATTGTATATGGAGTTTATACTGAATGATATCTAAACATTTCTCGGAAAGCATTGTATAGTAGCTTTTTCTTTATTTTCCGGCCTCTTTCCTTAATCCAAAAAATAATTTCCAATAGAAGTTCTAAGAATTGCAACAATACAATTCATGACTAACATCCTTCGGACTTAGAAAAGTTTGTGTATTGTACAAACATTCTTTGTCTGCTGCCTTCTTTATTAGTCTCTCTATTGACTTGCCTTAGTTATTGATACAGGAAAAGTAAAAGAGTGAAGGAGAGGAAACGTGAAGGATAGGAAATGTGAAGGATAGGAAATGTAAAGACAGAAAAGATGAACAAGCTAGAAACCATAAGCTAGAAAGCATGAGTTAGAAAGTGAAAAGAACAGTAAACCCAAGTTTTTTTGAACTATAATGTTCTTAACCTTAAAAACAAACACTAGGTGACTTTCAAAACCACTTTGAGAGGTTGCCGAAATATCCTATGACGAGTCAGGTTGTAAAATTAACAATTAAAATTAACAATTAAAATCAATAACTAAAATTAGTAATTATAATTGCTGGCTTTACCTTGCCAGCATAACTATTAACCTTACTTGATTGATTTCACCTGACTACTTTGATTGGATCATTATTTCCAGTCGTTTTTTCGACCGTATTTATTCGGATAGAGAAAGGAAAAAATGTTCATTTACTCTTTACACTACTTACAATAACAGAGTGAGTGATTCCTGTCAATTGTTTTCGTGATTTTTACGCAATCTTTACGATAAATTTTTGGACTTTACATTATCTTGCAATAAGTTGGCTTGTTGACTAAATTGATGCTTTTATTAATCTTGATATTCTGTGCGGATCATTCATTTTTGCTTGCTTGAATTTACTTAATAATGTGCTTCACATTGTGCGATCTACGGACAAGAAAGGTTGTCAAGATTTTCCTTTTGATTGCAATTAGTGATATCAAATCAAAAAAAGTAGTACAAAATTCAAAGAAGGAGCGCGAGATAGGTTAAGGATTGACCCAGTTACCACCAATGAAGTACCACTTTTCTTGTTTTTCAGTAGATTTTTCTACGTATTTTCAGAATTGAGATTGTGAAGAACGGTAAAACAGATCCAGTTTCAAATATGTGAATTGATTCTGATTGTTTTAAGAATGCTCGAAAGTTGCAGACGCACCAGCAAACTGAAATATGAAGAAAGATTATTCCTCTTTTTTCCTTAATAAGGATGGGTAAAGATATTAACTTTGAGAGTCAGGGTCGAGCAAGACGCTGAGTTAATATTTCACATCTCTATGTTTTATTTTAAGGATAAGAATTTTATCACATTTTTTCAAAAAAAATGAGTAAAAGCTCATTGAAATGGCAAAATTAAATGTATGAAGTGATTTTTGAAACTGAAATCCACTGAGTTTACTAGATTGTTGGTGTTACAAAGTTGACATTCAATCTCTAGATAAAGTTACAGAAAGTTATATTGAGAAGGTTGCGTGCTTTTCTCAAGGAATCGGCAAAAGAGTTGCGTTCTCATTCCTTGAAAGTCTTGCAAATTAAAGCGATCGGGCAATTATGAAGACTGAAAATAAGAGTGCAAACAATAAGTTTTAGCTGTATCGAGATCGCAGAGATCCGCAACAATCCATCAAGAAATGTTACTTTTCCTGCGTTTGCCCGATAATCCAAAAAAAATATAGAGATGTCCAGATGGACATCTCTATATTTTTTAGCAGCGATCGCATTTTGTTTTTATTTTGCCGTAACCGGTTCAGGGGATGATGCAGAAGTACTGCCATTCGTTCCCGTACCATTGGTTGTAGAATTTGATTCCTCCTTCTTTTGCCGATGCCAAGAAACGGTCGGGAGAATTTGTTGTTTGTCCACGCGGTGTTTGTACTTCGCGGCAAAATTCAGGAGAGAATCGAGTAAAGATTCATCGAGATAGTGGGGTTGCAGTCCCAGATCGAGAAGTTTGGTATTTTTGGCATTAAAGTAATGCTCTTCTAACTCCACTCGGGGGTTGGGAAGATTATCGATCGCGATTTCCAAGCCAATTTTTGCACCCGCTTCCTTAACCTTCTGGGCTAAATCCGCAACGCTAAAGAGTTCGGTAAATTGGTTGAACACGCGGAATTGTCCGGGATCGGCAGGATTGGCGATCGCCAATTCCATACAGCGTACCGTATCGCGAATGTCTAGCAAACCGCGAGTTTGACCGCCTTTTCCATAAACCGTTAGGGGATGGCCGATCGCTGCTTGAATACAGAAACGGTTTAAAGCCGTTCCAAATACCCCATCATAATCCAAACGGTTGATGAGCATTTCATCCATTGCCGTCTCTTCCGTTTTCACCCCGTACACGATGCCTTGGTTGAGATCCGTCGCGCGAAGTCCCCAAATTTTGCAAGCAAAGTGGATATTATGGCTATCGTGAACCTTGGATAGATGGTAAAAACTGCCGGGTTGTTTGGGATAGGGAAGTATATCTTTCCGTCCATTGTGTTCGATCTCGATATAACCTTCTTCAATATCAATATTGGGGGTTCCGTATTCTCCCATCGTTCCCAGTTTCACCAAATGGCAGTCAGGAAAATCTTCCTTCATGGCGTAGAGAATGTTAAGCGTCCCTACAACATTGTTAACTTGGGTAAAAACAGCGTGTTCGCGATCGATCATGGAGTAGGGAGCCGATCGTTGTTCGCCGAAGTGAACGATAGTAGTCGGTTCAAATTTTCGTAGTGTTTTGCTTAAAAAATCATAATCGGTAATATCGCCAATAAATAGATCGATGGTCTTTCCCGTTAACTCTGCCCATCGTTGCAAGCGTTTTTGGATCGGGGCGATGGGAGTCAGGGTACCCACTCCCAATTTGGTATCCCAATAGCGGCGGCTTAAATTATCGAGAATGCCGACTTCGTATCCTTTATTAGATAGGTGGAGGGCTGTTGCCCAACCGCAATAACCATCACCACCAATAACCAGAGCTTTCATATGATTCTCTAAAACTGTATTTGTCGATACTAGGTAAATATATCAGGTCGTGACGTTCTCCTCCGTTAACCACAGAGGCTAGCGGGGGAGTTTCCTCCTCACGGATAGGACTTCCTGTTTCATAGGCTGTCTTATTGACTAAGCCTTTACAGGCAGCAACGATGAGACCCACCGCTGTTTTGTATTAGTTTACAAGTTTTGCAAATCTAGTAAACCGCATTCACCAAAGGGGGAAAGCGCACCAAAAAAACTATACTCACTCAGTTCCCTTCAAGATTTTACCTTCCCACGGGATAATTGAGACTTTTGAGTTGAACCCCATATCTTGAATTGTCTATGTGCTGGATCGGGTGCATTTTACTGCCGTTCCCGACAAAAAACAGAGTAACATGAAAGTCTACACCGATCGCAAGAATTCCTCCTGTTTCCGGTAAGCGTCTTTCCTCTGGTGTCAATTCTCGCTACTCTAGAAGAAGGAAACTGTTAGAAATGTGCAGATCGTGGTTTTTAAGATTGGGTTGTTGGGCTTAGGAACAGTAGGGACGGGAACGGCGGAAATTTTAGCAAATCCAGCCGGACGCAATGCTTTACTCGAGGAGATAGAAATTTGTCGCGTGGGGGTTCGTTCCCTTGATAAACCTCGGGCGATCGCACTGCCTCGGGAAATTTTAACCACGGATTTAGAAGCCATTGTTAGCGATCCCCAAATTGATATTATCGTGGAGTTAATCGGGGGAATCGAACCGGCGCGATCGCTAATTCTTAAGGCGATCGCCTCGGGCAAGCACGTGGTGACGGCCAATAAGGCGGTTATCGCCCGTCACGGGGATGAAATTTACACGGCGGCCAATGAAGCGGGGGTTTACATTCTCCTAGAAGCTGCCGTCGGGGGAGGAATTCCGATTTTACAACCGTTGAAACAATCCCTCGGGGCAAATCGCATTCAACGCATTACGGGTATTATTAACGGGACGACGAATTATATTCTTACCTCGATTAAGGAAACCGGACGAGATTTTGCTGAAGTTCTCGCCGAAGCGCAACAGTTGGGCTATGCGGAAGCCGATCCGACGGCAGATGTGGACGGATTTGACGCGGCTGATAAGATTTCGATTTTGGCTTCTTTAGCTTTTGGCGATCGCATTCGTTACGAAGATATCGAACGAGAAGGCATTCGCCAAATTAGTGTTGCTGATATTACTTATGCCGATCGTTTAGGATTTGCAATTAAATTACTGGCCATTGCCCAAAAAGACAGTCATACTCATGACAGTTTGCAAGTGCGCGTCGGACCCACCCTCGTCCCCCACAAACACCCTCTCGCGAGTGTTAATGGGGTATATAACGCCATTTTTGTTGAAGGAGAACCCTTGGGACAAGTAATGTTTTACGGACCCGGTGCGGGGAAGGGGGCGACGGCGAGTGCAGTGGTCTCGGATATTCTCAATATCGTGGCGTTATTAAAGAGTGTCGATGCCAGTAAAGGCATTCATTCCCTCTATGGCTGTTTCCATCAAGGTTATGCTGCGGTTACGCCGATTGAAGAGTTAGAAACCAAATTCTATGCGCGTTTTTTGTGTGGCGATCGCGCAGGGGTCATCGGTCATTTGGGGACGTGTTTCGGTAACAATGGGGTCAGTTTGGAGTCCATTGTACAGATTGGCTTTCAAGGCGATCTCGCGGAAATTGTAGTAGTCACTCACGATGTCCGAGAAGAGAATTTCCGTCAAGCCGTTGATGCGATTCATCAATTTGAGTCTGTGGATGATATTAGAGTCGCCAGTATTTTACGAGTGTTTTAACAACACCTAGCTATTCGTTATACATCTAAAATACTTTGGAGATTAGCGCTTTATTTCCTCAAGCTGTCTTGTCTCTAAGGTTTTCAATAATGATAACTGATACTTTTTTCGGTCTGGTCCGATAATTTCTTGTTGTAAATATCTAATATCGACAACTGCACCATAGTCCATAAAAATTTGGTAAAACTTATCATAGTTTGTTCCCCAATAGACCATTGCACAAGACATGGGAGCGCCTTTGCCTATATTTTGCCCATTTTCTAAGAATTTAAGGCGCGTATCGTACAAAAAACAGATTGCTGTAGCTTTACCAAAAACATTCTTTTTCCAATGTCCGGTATTGGTCGC
This sequence comes from Spirulina sp. LEGE 11439, assembly GCF_059821285.1. Taxonomy (NCBI): domain Bacteria; kingdom Bacillati; phylum Cyanobacteriota; class Cyanophyceae; order Spirulinales; family Spirulinaceae; genus Spirulina; species Spirulina sp. LEGE 11439. The sequence goes on along the minus strand of NZ_JCAMRX010000013.1, from coordinate 109,994 downwards.
AACGGGAACTAAAGCTAAGATTTCAGAGTGATATTTTTGGTGTGCTATGACACACTTTTCCAGCCAATTTTTAATTTTTGTTCCTCGCTCTTTATCCGATCCGTAAGGAGGGTTAACATAAATTGTTGGATAATCCCATGATTCTTTTAAGCCGTCGCGATCGGGTAGTAAATACTCTATTTCTGCCCCAACAATTGAATATTGATTGGAACAGGGATCGAGAGCGATCGCACCACCAAAAAATGTTTTAACGGCATCAACATAAATTTTAGGTGTTCCCCAATGTTGATTTTGACTGTTTGTTTTTCTACCTGCTGTCATGGCTTAAAAGCTCTCTCTATTTTTCTACAATTAATTTTAGAGAGAAAATAAACTATTTGAGTAGTTTCACAATTTCTTCATCAGTAAAACCAAATTGTCTAAAAATTTGCAGGACGTAAGCTGGTGACATTTCTTTTGCTCCTATGTCAATAGGAACAATGCGACGTTCGTTTTCTGATTCACGAATATATAGAGCATGATCTCCTTTCCCTTCCCGATAAAAAATACAACCTCCTTTTTTAAGAATTTTAATGAGTTTTTTGGGCTTTAAAGAGGGAATATTTTTAGGCATAAACGGCTCTCAACTCAAATACTTCTGAGGTTAGTTCTTGATTTTCTACAGTTAAAAATTCATGTAAATTCTGAATAGAAATAGGTTGATTGTAAACATTTTTTTCTGTCAGACAAACTTCTGTAAAACTCTCAATTGCTTCTTTAAGTTTAGCAAGAGATTCATCGCGATCGCTTCCCTGTCCGACTAAACCATTTTCTAAACATAGGCTAACCCAATACTCTGTACTTTGTCGAGAAACTATTGTATAAAAATCCATTCTAAATCTCCTCAACGAGAAAATATTAAGCAGTGCAATACCTAATTATACCAAAATAAACTCGGATCGACATGGAAGAATTCTCCCAAAATTTCAGCTTGCTCTCGGGCGATCGCACATTCTCCACTGACAATTTGGGAAGCAAGCTCTCGAGAACCCAAAATACTTGCTAGATCGGATTGTTGTAGATTTCTAGCCTCGAGTAAATGAAGCAAACGCGATCGCGGTGTTGAAGAATTAAGTTGATAATGTTTCTCTTCAAAATCTTCAATGAGTTTAACTAAAAGTTCTAAAAGTACATCTTCTTCTGGGGTTAAAAAAATAACAGAGTCAGTGATTTCTATCAATTATTTTCGTGATTTTTACGTAATCTTCATACAATTTTCATGGACTTTACATTTTCTTTATATAATTCTAGCGATCAAAGAAGCTGCTAAATAAAAAAAATGGAGAGTTTCTGGCAAACACCTCCATTTTTCTGCATGATTTGTATATCTTGCTACAAACTCAAAAATCGTGTGACGATCGCACCCACTTCTCTCCCCCAATGTTCTTGAGGATAATGTTTAGCTTCGGGTAATTTCTCCAGTTTAATCTTGCTATTGGTTTGCACAAGATTTTCCACTGGATCTATTTTTAACCAAGGATCTTCTTCACCCCAAATAATTTGTGCGGGTTTATCCCATTTGGCCAAACCATTGTGAATTTCTTCGGTTGCTTTGGCGAGGCGAAGATTTTGTACTGTTGCAGCTAATGCTCGCCCCGATGCAGAGGCTTGTAGAAAAGGACGACGATAAATATCTAAATCATCATCTTGAATGAGAAAACCGCTTCCGCCTTCAAGGGTGCGATCGATTAAAAGCGGATCTTGGGTTAACATATCCCCCACATAAGGAATGCCCCACAGTCGCATTTTCCAAGGTAACTTTGCTTTCGGGTCGAGAGGGGTATTAAAAATCAATAAACTTTCAATGCGATCGCGATTTCGCAAAGCGTATTGTAAACCCACAGAGCCTAGATATCCCTGTACCCCTAAATGAATCTTGTCTAATTCCCACGTATCGAGCAATTTGCCCAAAACTTCAATATAAGCATCAGGAGTATAAGCAAACTCCCACTTTTCCGGGCGATCGGAAAACCCGTGGCCGATCCAGTCTGGCGCGATCGCCCGATAGCCGCGATCGGCCAGTTGGGCCATGAGAAACCGCCAGCTATAACTTTGGGAAGGGATACCGTGTAATAACAACACGGGAGGGCGATCGCAACCCCCCTCCGGTTTTTCCTCCCGATAAAACCATTCCAACGAGCCAACAGCAATACTATCTTTTATTAACACTCTTTTTTGATTCTCCTGAATGGATTGCATTATAAGGGAAGTAGGCGCTAAAAATAGCCTATTTTTCCCAATTTCGTAAACCAACGAACAGATTTAGTAAAATTTGTCGTAAATAGTATATAAACCATTCTTTAAGTCTTGTTAACCGAGGAGGACAAGGAGTGAACGCAGCAGAACAAGTCAGAAGCGTCAAAGTTGCCAGCAAAATCGCCGCCGTGGTGAACTTGTTTAAGGCTAAGTTCCCGGATGCCAAAGCGGATCTCAAACCGTGGTGCAATGATCCCGATACGCAGGACGGGCTAGATCCTGACTCTATTGATATTGGTTTTCACTTTCCGGGGTGGAGTCCGCGCCTGCAAGGACGCAGCATTCTCGTGCAAATTCGCTTTTATCAAGATCCTTTTGAGGACTCCTATCAGGTTATTGGCATGGAAACCGCCGCCTTTAATCATCAAGGAGAAGCGTGGCGACTCTCCACGATCGCCAACTGGCAGTTTGAAGGAAAATACCTCCCTGCCACCGATGTCGCAGAGAGGTTTAAAGGCTTTTCCCGCCAAGTTTTCGAGTTATTTAGGAGTTAAAAGAAGGGAAGGAACAAAAACCCGATAATCTCTCCCCACTGTTGACCGATAACTAATAACCGATCGCTGTTAAAGGGCGACTTTAACAGGGGTGCGATTGGGTTTGACATCGAAATTGACGGGTTTAAAGAGCGATCGCCCGGTCATCTCTTCCGGTTGGGATAAACCTAAAATTTCTAAAATCGTGGGGGCAATGTCGCATAAGCGGCCATCTTCTCGCAGTTGTACGTTAGTACCGTGGCCGGGAATTTTCAGCTTTTCTCCTTCGATTAAAATTAATGGCACCGGGTTAGTGGTATGTGCTGTCCAAGGTTTGTGTTCTTCATCCCACATATACTCGGCATTGCCGTGATCGGCGGTAATCAGCATTGTTCCTCCGGCTTTACTAACGGCTTCCACCAGACGACCCATACAGCGATCGACAGTTTCGATCGCTTCGATCGCCGCGTTCATATTGCCCGTATGACCTACCATATCCGGGTTGGCGTAGTTAATCACCATGAGGGAGTAAATTCCTTTTTCAAGGGCGGTAATGGCGGTATCTGTTACGGCGGCGGCGGACATGGCGGGCGCTTTATCGTAGGTTGCCACCATGGGACTTTGAATTAATTCTCGATCTTCTCCTTCTACTGGATTTTCTAAACCACCGTTAAAGAAATAGGTAACGTGGGGATATTTTTCTGTTTCGGCGGTGCGGAATTGTTTTAGACCATTATCGGCAATTACTTCGCCCAAAATATTTGTCAAATTTTGGGGCGGGAAGGCAACGGAAACGGGCAGTTTGGGATCGTATTGAGTGAAAGTTGCAAAATGCAAGGGTTGAATTTGCTGGCGTTCAAACCCATCAAAATCTGCTTGCACGAAAGCAGCCGTTAATTGGCGGGCGCGATCGGGACGGAAGTTAAAGAAAATAATTCCATCTCCAGCTTCCACTGCTCCCGGTGCAATTCGGGTAGGGGGTATAAACTCGTCCGTGGTTTCCTCGCAGTAGAAATGCTTAAGTATTTTTACTGCGGTATATTTACTACATTCGCGATCTTGCGTCAGGATGTTATAAGCCTGTTGGACGCGATCCCAACGGCGATCGCGATCCATTGCAAAGTAACGACCGCTAACAGTTACAATGCGTCCGACCCCGATCGCTTGAATGGCATCTTCAATCTTTTGCAAAGCGTTTGCACCTTCAGTTGTCTTCGTATCGCGACCATCGGTAAACGCATGGATACAAACATCATCAATATCTTGGGCTTTAGCAACTTCTAATAGACCGATTAAATGTTGCAGGTGAGAATGTACGCCTCCTTCCGAACAGAGGCCGAATAAATGCAGCTTTGTTCCAGCTTTGCGAACCTGTTGACAAATTTCAACTAAAGCAGGGTTGCGCTGAATGGAACGATCTTCGACAGCATCAGAAATACGAACCAATTCTTGGGGAACAATGCGACCCGCACCGATATTGAGGTGTCCGACTTCCGAGTTCCCCATTTGACCGTCTGGCAAACCGACATCTTTGCCAGAGGTGCGAATTAAGGTTCTCGGATAAGCTTGCCAGAGACTATCGATGACAGGGGTTTTCGCAGCCTCGATCGCATTTCCATCGCTTGCTTCGCGATAACCCCAACCATCCAAAATGACGAGTACCGCAGGAGATACGGAAGAAAGAGATGAATTTCTAGACATATTCGGACTTTTAACCTCTACACTGGATGAGCCATTAAGTTGATAGGCGTATTGCTCACTCATTGAATCGGGTATTGAGAATAAATTAGGAGGAAGAGCAAGTATAACGATTGTACCTTACTCGTTCCTTCCTTCCTACCTCGGCGAAGTCCCTCAGTATGGCGGAAACAGTATCAACCGGAAAGCGATCGAACTCAATGGGGGGTTAGTCTTGAAAGCAAACGAGATAGATATATCTCTTTTGAATAAGGGTTAGGTTTGCAGTAAACATTTTTAAGAAACTATTCGTAATTGCTTTACACTTTGCAAAGAAAAGACATTCAATGTTGAAGAACGCGATCGCGAGGGATGGAGTAATGTGGAAAGCAAACTACAGCTAGATAGCATATTGCCTGCAATTAATAGAAATTAAAATCATGACAGTTAGAGGAACTTGAGTGGCTTTAATCGTCTTTGGATTGCTAGCTTGGCCTTGGGTAGAATTTATTATTTCCCAAGTGCGATTGCGAATGGCGATCGCAAAGAAATGCCAAAACAATAGCCATTAACATTGCAGCATTGATTCCTTTTAATGGGAGCGGGAATGTGCTTGGCCGGGACATTAATCACTTGGGCTTTGTCTTTTGATAGCACAACAGTTGCTCATTCTTGTTTACTACACTATCAAAACCCAATTTTTACCACTCTTGGTGCTTGGTTGTTATTCGGTCAATCTTTCGATCGCAAATTTCTACCCGATTTAATCCTAACAGTTGTTGGAGCAAGTATCGTTAGTTTAGAAGATTTACAATGGCTTCAAGGATCGTTATTTGGCGATGGTCTTGCTTTATTTTCCGGGATTTTGTTCAGTGGAGAATTGCTGATTATATGACTATTCCTGATTTTCCAGAAAGCGAACCCCCCGATCGCCTTGTAATTTAATTAAACCCGTAGGGCGATCGCTGCGACCGACCACAGTACCGATCGCCCCAGAGCGGGGATTATGGGCGCGGAGAATTTCAAGGGCGAGTTTAACAGAAGATGGGGGAACGATGGCGAGAAAGCGTCCTCCACTGGCAGCATAGAGCGGATCGACTCCCCACTGCTGGCAGGCTTCTCGGACATCTTTACGGACGGGAATGCTCTTGTCTTCGAGTTGTACGGTCAGTTTCCCCGAATGAGCGATCGCATTCAAAATTCCAGCCAGTCCGCCGCGAGCAATATCGCGCAAACAGTGGATTTCGACTCCCGATTTGATTAAATGCAAGACCAAACTGGCAAAGGGAGCCGAGTCGCTCTCGATCGTTCCTTCCCATTCTCGCCCTGCTTCTTGTGCGATCATCGCCGTCCCGTGGCGACCGACATCACCATTAACTAAAATTACATCTCCCGGACGCACAGATAAGGGAGAAATCGAGAGATCGCGATCGAGAAATCCGACTCCGGAGGTATTAATAATCATGCCGTCTATTTTCCCGACCGGCATCACGCGCGTATCTCCGGTAACAATTTGTACGCCCGATTGCAAGGATGCTTGACGCATGGCTTGGACGATACGCCCGAGGGTTTTGGTGGAAAAGCCTTCTTCGATAATAAATCCAGCACTGAGATAGAGAGGGCAAGCTCCACTCATACTGAGGTTATTGACGGTACTGTAAACAGAAACTGCACCGAGATTCCCTCCAGGAAAGAAGAAAGGGCGCATCATATAAGAGTCGGTACTCAAGGCAAGTTGAGGATGAGGGACGGCGATCGCCGCAGAGTCATGAGGGATGAGAGGATGCTGTCCGGGAGGAGTAAAAGCCGGTAAAAACATTTGCTCGATCAACTGCTGCCCGAGCTTTCCTCCTTGTCCGTGTTCGAGTCGCACGCGAGGATGGCGATGAAAGGGGAAGGAGCTAGAAAACTGACTGTCCTTGGGAATTGATGATGAGGGGACAGTAGATTCAAGCATGATGATACGACGGGGAAACCCAGCCTTGGTGGAGAGATTATTTTTCAGTTTAGAAGATTTTGAGACTTGAGGAAAGTATGCAGATATATCGAAAACTTTGCGACAAAATACGGTTGACGCAACTTTGCTTTTCTGGATGTCTGCGATCGATGAGAACCCTGAAAATGAGAAAGATTGGCTAAGGTTGCGATCGTGCTTAAATTTCAACGACTCCTCTAGGCATTCTCTGGGCAATATTAAAAGTTTCTCTTCTGGAAAATGATGATTGTATTGAAGGTACACCGAAATTTATTGCAGAAATTGCTATGAGTACTTTTTCTAACGCTGCAATGAAATGCAAGAATATCTCGTTTGGCCAGTTTGCGATCGCAACTTGGATTAGTTTCGTGCAAGAAATAGAACGATCGTTAATACGAAATACTAATTACTCTAATGCGATCGCAGTGTCCCACCAATTTTTTAAAGGATGGTGCTTAGATGGACTATAACGCCCTTTCACCCGAATATTATTAAGCATAGTCTGTAATTCTGAAGAATTAATTTTAGTAATTTCTGACCAAGATTTAACAATAGCTAAGGTTGAGAAAATTGGCAGAGAAGGCTTTTCTTGAGAAAAAAATGAGATCGCTTTTTTGTCGTCGGTTGCTATTGCCCATCCTCGCTGAATCGCGATTGCGCCTGTTGCGGCTTCGCCATCACCGAGTTGAGTTAGATAGTTTACAAAGGCTTCTGCCTCAACTTCAGATTCACAATCTACAGTAATGAGAATTTTTTGGAAAACTGCATTCTCAAACTGCTCTAAATTCTCAATCTTTTTTAACTCTTGCTCAACTGTATACGCAATTGCTGCTTGAGCAGCAATTATCTGTAGAATATTGAGAAATTGACCTGATGCACATAAATTAAGAATGCAGCAGGTATCGAAAATAATATGAGAATATTTAACTTCCATAACCTACCTTTTCATTTTCACGACTGCGTAGATTTACATCCATTACTTCCTCTATCATTCCATTTGAATGCTCTTGTAATGCTTGTGCAATCTGACGTGCTTCTAAACGATTGACACTAAGAAATTTAGCAAACTGTCCTTCGGTAATTAAACCCCGATCTAGTGCATCAATAGCTAGATGCTGATAGTGTATTGGGGTCATATCGGGACGTTGTGGGATTTCCTCTAAGTTTAAGTCTTTTTGAACTTTCCTTACTTTTAAACCACGATCTTTTAAGTTATCCCAAGTTCCCGAGGGAAGAAGTCTTATTTCTTCCAATCGGAGAGCTAATGCCTCCACAGACACACCATAATAATGAGCTAAAGTAAATAGAGATGCTGGTGTAAACTTACCATCATTGGCTCGACATCGATCCTCAAATTTTTTGAGCAAACTACTTGTTGGCATCAAGAAATATTTAGCAAAAGCATCTGCAAGTTTTTCACTTTCTGGCTTGCTTTTATATTGTCCGTCGAAATCTACGATAGATTTGTGTCGATGAGCTAAAAAGTGAAGATAACCATGAGCAAGAGACCAACGCCGACGTTCTTCAGGGTGATTTGCATTGATTCCCAAACATCCTCCTAATGTCTTATCAATATAAGTGTATATCTCTGAATATTTAGGCGGCATTTTTAGGTAGAAAATTCGCAACCCTACATCTTCCTCTAAAATATCTCGCAGTAAACGGATAGGACTATCTCCAAGTCCGAGTCTTTGTCGTTCTTTTCCTGCGATTGCTTCTGCTAAAGTTTCCGTTGGCATTCCACGAGTTGCATCATATTCAGTAGGATAATTTTGCGGGAGAGGTGAAGCCATAATTTCCTCGAGTTCTTGGTAATGTTCACACAACTCTTTAAGATGCAAAATATAAGGCTTTATTTGTTTTTTTTCCTCTTCTGTACGATAAAATGCAGCGCGAAATTGAACATCAAAAGAAGTTGCGTCGATAACTGGATGCTGGCGTACAAAATAGCTCACTGAACGCCCATAAACCCGAGCGAGTTGAATTAATTCAGTAGCCTTAAGACGACGCTTTCCTTTTTCAATAGCAACCATTGTAGTGCGAGAAGCGTCGATCGCTTTTGCTGCATCTTCTTGCGTCATGCCTCGCTGTTTCCGTGCTTGTTGAAGAAGTTCTCCCAACCTCTGTAAATCGATATTATCTAGAATATTAATCGTCATAACGTCCTCAACTTTTTAAAGTAGTAGTTGGGTCTTTGTCGAATTCTTGTTTATCAACAGATTGATGTTTATTCAAGAGTCCTATAGAAATCTGAGATTCAACAGCTTCCCATTCTAAAGCATAAGTTTGATAGAGTCGAATTAAGCGCTTTTGCATTTCATAAGGAGAGAGTCCTTCCATTTTAGCAGTGCGATCGACAAGACTATCTAATTCTGGAAACTCTCTTGTCAGATTTTTCCAATTTAATTCAATTGTATCATGTTTGTTTAAGATGCGACGAAAAGTATTAACTTGTAATTTCATATGGCGAAAATATGAACTCGGATTTTTGGGTGGACGTGTTCCTTTAAATAATACATAGTCGTTGGTATCTTCTATATTTGCTGCTGCTAGTGCCTGTCTTCTCAAAATGCAAGAAGAGCAGTATCCACATTGAATGGGTTTTTGACGATGCCGACTATCACATGACATTGTTGATAATGATAGATCTATTTGGTTGTCGTTAGCTAATGTTCTACACATCTCTGTTTTAGTCCAGAAAAGAAACGGATTCTTAATTAGAAAAGTCTCTCCTAAAAGCTCTGATACAACATCACTCACCATCAGTAAGGTTTGTGGATGGACAGAACGCGAATGATCTAAACCAATTGAAGATTTACAATAAGGAAGATTTATAGCTCCAATTCCGTTCTCATAAACAAAAAGAGAGTGTTGTTTCATCAAATATGCACAGGCAGAACCTAATAATGTAAAAACAACACCTCGCGCACGACAGAGTTTATTTTTAGGCTGTTCATTGCTGCGATCGAAACAGATTGGAACTTGTATTAAGTGTACGCGATTGGGAAAAAGAGAATTTACTTTTTTAGCAACTTTTTTTTGACGATTGGACATTTGGGTATTACTACCAGTTCCAAATATAATAAAAGACTTTTCAGGATCTGTTTTCAAACGAGTGTATAGTCCGGCAAGAGCATCAAGACCTCCACTCCATAAGGCAACTTCACTATCTTGAGAAATATTGGGAAAAAGAAGGTTGTTATCTTCAATAGAGCGTGTTGAATCATTCTGCTGTTGAAAGTCAAAAATCCATTGAGTTCCGGTAGACCAAATCAGCAAATTTTGTAATTTTTCTTGAAATAATGGAGCATTAAGTAATTTAGGATTCCGGACTGGTAAACAAACATGAAGACGGCGCTGACATGGTTTCTCTAAATTATGAGGAGAAAGACGATCTGACGCATAAATAGAAACGGCTAGATCGATCAAATCAGCAATGATTGATGGAAAATTTCTTCTAACTCTATATTCTAGATTTTGATCATTAATAGATAAACCTATCCATTGCTCTTTGTTCCGAGAACAATCTCTAAAATGTACGAATCCATTATGATTTGAGATGGGATTAAAGTGTAAAACATAATCCCTAAAATTGTTAGAACAGGAATCATCAGCGATGATATCTGTAAATTTAGAATTTGTAATCATTGTAAATCTTCACCCATAATATCGATTTCTTCTACTATTTGGCGACGCGGTCTTTTGAGGTTTTTAACATTTCCATCTGGAATTAATTTTTTAGCCCACTGTTGAGTTACTTCATTGATTTGTGTACGAATATTTTTCAGATTTTCATTTAAGGTTTCTGAATTCGCACTAGCATAATGCTCAGAAATTGAATTAATAGGTGCTTCAAAACTGGATTGATAAACTTCCTTAATGTACTGTTGAACTACTGCTTCTGGAAGATTATTAGCCTCTATTTTTTCTTCATATCTAATTGCATGAAGGATCATTTTTCCTGCATTAAGAACTATGTGCTTATCGCGAGAAGTTGCTCCAAACTCTCTTTGATTTACAATTTTTTCTAATGCCTGTTCAATGATGGCAAAGTTCTCTTCTCCTTTTTCAATTGCGTTGGCCATATATTCGCCCATACGTTTTGCTAAATCAATGAGTTCATTACCTTTATGCTTTATATCCTTCAGTAATACACCCATAACATTCCTAGCCAGTTGATCTAGGTCAAATTTACCCTCACAAAGCTCCTTATAAGGTTTCCGATATATACTTCGCGGTTGTCCGTGAATAATGTCTCCATCAGCCATTGCTTCATCCCCATTTCAAGTTGGTTATGATTGTTAAGCCAAATCATGACTTTTAACAATGTCATCTTATTTTACACAAAATTTTGGGGAAATGTCAGGTTTTGTAGCATGAAAATCCGAATCTACTACAAATATCGCTAAGAGCCTTTTTCTGCAAGAGTTTTAGAAAACTCTCTTTTCCAAAAAGAATCTCATCATCCCCCGATAGCAATTCCTCCTCATAACTTCTGCTTATGCAATCGCCACAACGGTTAAAATGTCTTATCTTTTCTTTGTAACAAAATGTAACAATCCATGACATAATATTTCGAATAGGGGAAGATAATTCCCGAAAATATGCCCAATTAAAATCGAAACAGGAACTTTAAAAAATGCCTTATACCAAAGAAGAAGGAGGACGGCTCAATAACTTTGCGGCCGAACCCAAAATGTATCTCGCCGAACCGCCGACAGCCAATGACAAGCGCAATTATCTCATCACGGGAACGGCGGCTTTGGTTTTGGTTAGCGGTATTGTCGCGATCGCGGTCTCTGTCTCTTAGACTGTTTAAAAACAAAAGTTTATTTAAAAATAAACCAGAGGAGCGATCGCGCGATCGCTCTTTTTCAATGAGCAATTTATCGATGAACAATGAGCAATTACTCACCCCAAAACCCCCTTTTTGTTCTGGCTTCGGCTTCTCCCGCCAGAAAACAATTGTTACAACAAGCGGGAATTAAAGCGATCGCCTGCAAGAGTAATTTTGACGAGTCTAGCGTCCACAACGACGATCCTGAAGCGTTAACGAATATTCTTGCTCTCAGTAAAGCCCAAATTGTCGCCCCACAATACCCCGAAGCACTCATTCTCGGCTGCGACTCCGTGCTCGCCGTCGCCGGAGAAATTCACGGTAAACCCGACTCTGCTGCCGAAGCGATCGCCCGTTGGCAATTGATGCGAGGGAATATGGGCGTACTGTATACCGGACACGCATTACTCGATACGAGAACGGGCAAACAAATTGTCAAGTGTGGCATCACAAAAGTTTACTTTGCCGAAATTAGCGATCGCATTATCGAAGCTTACGTTGCGACAGGAGAACCCATGCACTGTGCCGGTTGCTTTGCCATTGACGGCCAAGGTGGGCTATTTGTGGAAAAACTCGAAGGCTGTCACAGTAATGTCATTGGTTTAAGTCTTCCTTTGCTTCATCAAATGTTAAACGAACTCGGTTACGGTATTGTGAATTTTTGGTAAGCAACAAACCGCAAAAAGTCTCATGATTTCCCCGCTTTCTCCCTCAAATTTGCCTTCATTCCTCGTTTGTTCGCTCTCCCTTCTCTCCATGCTAAACTCAAGTCAATCAACAATAAGGGAAGTTTGAGTATGGCCGCCAGCGACGAATTTAAAAAACAACTCAAAGCCGGAAATATATTTGATGCGTTGACCTTGGCATTGGGGGAAGCGATCGAGTTGGAAATTACCACTTGGGTTTCCTCAGACGAGGATAGTAATCTCATGGCTGATGCAGAAAAACCGGCTCCCGGTCACCGCATGAAAACTCGGATTAATCTTGTCGATGGAGACATTGATAACGAAATCGGAGCGGAGTTTATCGGTGACGGACCCTATACGGAACTGAGAGAATTTCACCTCCAACAAGTCAAAGAAGGACGACACATCATTCAACAAAACTTAGAAAATTTGCAACAGATGTTTGTGATTTTGGCAAGTACCCTCTCGCGTTTGCCAAAAACCTCTCGTCCGCCTATTTTATCTCCAACTGACGAGAATAAAATCCGATAAACCGCCAAAATCGATCGCGCATCAAGGGGCATCGCGATAAAACGCCAACACGCGAACGCTAGAAGCCAAAGCAGGGAAAGCAGGTCATGCCGTCAAGCCAAGAATTTAGAGAAGCCCTTCAAGCCGGGAAAATTCAAGAAGCCTTTACGCTGGCTCTCACAGAAGCTGTAGAGTTGAAAATTACCACTTGGGTCTCGTCATCCGAATCTGATTCAGATCGCGAGGCTATCCCCCGAGAGATAGTTTCCCAAACGACGACTCGAGGGGCTGTGAAGGAAGCTAAGCCGGGACATCGCCTTCGCACGAATATCAACCTCATGCAAGGAGATATCGAACACGAAATCGGCGATCGCTTTCTCAATAACAACGCTTATCACGAATTGTTGCAATTTCACTTTACCCAAGTGGATAAAGGGCAGCAAATTATCGAGCAAAATATTCACAGCCTGCAAAAAATTTTTTCCCTCGTTACTTCCCTCAAAAATCCTCCATCAGAGTCCCCTCCAGATTCTTCCGCTTTAGCGATCGCGTTAGAACAAGCCGAAGCCGAACCTCGTGCCGAGATAGAATCGATAACTGTGGAAGAAGAAGAGCGTTTATTTGAGGAAGAATTAGACGCAGAGGCGATCGCCAAGGAAACTGAAACACTAAATGGCAATGTATTAGATAGCCTTTTTTCCGCCGAAGAACAACTTCAACAGGCGCGATCGGATAGTGCCAAAATTCAAGATTTACCAGCAGCAGAAACTCCCCAAGACCTTTTGCCAACAGACTTGCCCTCTCTTACTGTAGAAACCGAGAGCGCGATCGAGCCTTCTATTTCTGAAACAGAATTGGAGTCCTTAAGCGAGAATCGCGAATTCACTGAAGATTGGATTGAAGAAGAACCCTCTACGTCTTCTCTGAGTGAAGAGCCATCCCCAGAAGACTTATCTCTAGAAACGCCACAGTTAGCTGACGAAGAAGAAGATTCTCCGCGATCGCCAGAAGAAATCTTAGACGCAGAAACGGCAGACAATCAAACTGAAGCCTTTATTGATACCCTTTTTAGTAGTGATGATTGGATTGAAGAAGAATTGCCCGAAGCAGAAAGCCAACTCCCATCCCTCGAAGAAACAAATCTTCCCAGCCCTTCAGAACAATCAGAACAATTAGAAATTGAAGGTTGGGATAGCTCTTCCAATCTTCGCTTCAGCGAATCAATTGCCTCAGAAACCGAAAGCACAGAAGCAACAAATCCCGAAGAAACCATTACTCCTTCCGAAACAGCCACACCCGATCTGTTTGAGTTTGAGGATATTGCTGCTTTATCCGAGTCAGAAGCAGAATTAAATTTAGACGATTGGGAATTTTCTTCAGAGGGAACAGAAAGTGAGAGTTCTACTGAGGCAGAAATTGTATCCAATTTAGAACCATTAGCAATCGAGGAATTAGCCCCAGAAACAGACAATGAAGCAAGGGACTTAGATGCACTAGCATCGGAATTGGCAAATCGTCAACCGGAACCAGAACAAGCACCCGCAGAATTTATAGAAATCGATAATCCTTGGGATGCACCCGAACCCGATCGCTCGAGTTTAGAAGCACTTTCCCTCGAGGAGGAAGAAAATGAGGAGAATGAAGAGGAAGAGGATGAAGACTGGGGAGATTTTGTCAAATTTGTCGAACAAGACCTATCAGCAACCGAAACACCTTCTTTAAGCGAGTCTCAACCTCCACCACCCAAACCTCAACCCTCACTCTCTGAACTCAGTGAGGATAGCGAAATACCTTTGACCGAGAACCTTTCAGAACATTCTCCTGACGATGCGATCGCTCGAGAAGAAGAGTGGGATATGTCATCGGAAATTGACCCCTTTGCCACTTCGCATTCAGATACGGAGAGTTACACCTCAATTGTTGAAGAAGATTGGGAAGAATTTGCCATTGAAGAACTCGAACCGTTTCCCAAATCTGAGGCCGAGTCTTGGCGCGAACCTCTCATTGAGGAAACTGTCGCCACAGCCAGCATTGACGAAATTTTAGATGACCCACCAGAATTAATTAATGAAGAAATTTCCGAGTTTTCTGACAGCGAACTCGATCGCGCTTGGGATGAAGAATTATTCGGCGATGAATTTAATTTTGATATTTCTTTATCCGATGAAGCTGATATATCTTCAGATTTACTGGAGGTAGAAGTCAAACAGGAAACTCAGTCTAATCCTTAAAAAATCATTCATTCAATTATTTAGGAAAATTATGTTTGATAAACCACAACGCTCTTCTAATCCCAGAACGCGCCAAAATCCCCCTCGAGAGCGCCCAAACGTTCCTCGAGAAACGAACTCCCCCAGTGCAATGAAAAAAATTGAAACCGCGACTGTCAATCCTAAAGAAAAAACAGGAGAAATTTTTCAGAATTTTGCCCGTTCGATCGGCGAAGTTCTGATCGATATTACGGCCTTAGAAGTCAATACCATGATCGTCGATCGCATTACGGGAGATAAATTCGTTCCGTGGCAAACCTATCGCAGCCTTTATGACATTAATGATGCCGAACTTCGTCGCCGCAATATTCCCAAAAGCGAACGCGATCGCTATCTATCGTTACGCAAGAAATTAGCCTTCGAGTATGCGTTAATTGCCTCAGAACCCACTTCTGCGTTATACGACGAACGAATGTTGGAAATGTTAAGCGAGTCCCCTGAAAACATTCTTCTCCCCAATCCTCATCCACCCGAATACAACCAATTAGGAAAATCCGAAGTTCTGCGAGTGCAAAAACTGCTTGCGAATGGTCGTTTTCTCAGAATTTTACGCAAGACAGGGGAACTAAAAGCTTGTTTGGATAACCAAAAACGTCAAGTCGAACGCCTAAAAGCAGAAAATCCCGATCGCAATTTTAAAGACTTACACGCCGGGATGAATACAGATATGATTTATGCTCAAACGATCGTGCAATTAGATGGAGATATGATTAATCGCTATGCTAAAGAAATTTTAGATCATCCTCAGAGAGAATTAATTTTACAACTCCATCAACAAAGCGTTGATTCTGGAGAAAAACAATGGCGAGGACTCTTTCAATTCTTCTTGGGTTTGGTACAACAAGCCATCAATCAACGCGAAGGCGGATTTTTTGATTTTCTCCGCCGGTGAACAGTAAACAGTGAACAGTGAACAATGAACAGTGAATAGCGAACAATCAATAACTCATAACCAGCAAACCATAACCCATAACCAACAACCTATAACCCATAATAAAAATCCCCTTCATTTAGAACGTTATATTCGTTTTTTGAAGGAACGCAGATCCGATCGCAGAGTTGTTTATCATGGCATTCGCTTTCATCTCAATGCGGAGGTTTTAGCTCAAATTCAGCAGGCGCGATCGCAAGGTCGCTCTCTTTTTGTTAAACCTAAATTTCTGGCGGACTTGCGCTATTATCTTTTGTTTGATGAATATAGCGGTTTAAATTGCGGTATTAATATCTCAACGTATTATCTAGAAAATAATCTTGAAGAAACAGTTCTGCGAAGTCTGATTTCTCTGGATGGAGATATTTTATATCAAATCGATCGTCGCTATTTGGAACAGCCTGAACTCGCGATCGCTTTAGCATCCGCACACTATTGGTTAATTGAACAATTATTAGAAAAATTACAATTAGAAGGGAAATTATGGCTGAGTATTTTATCTTGGGGATTATCTTTGCTCTCTCTCCCTTATCTTTGGGAGCTTTTTCAACCCGATGGTGTGGATATAAAACTAATATTGATGAGCTTATCTTATGTTGTGATTCAAAGAGCCTCTCAATATTTATTAAGAGTTGCATTTAGTTCTTTTTGGCGATTTTTGCTCAAACAGTTGCTGACAGGAGAATTATCTCAAAATTATCGATTAAAACAAGTTGTCTTAGGAATTATAAGACAATTGAGACTTTGATATAATATTAAACAATACTGATAATTGTTCATTGAAATGACTTATTTGATTATCGGCTATGGCAATCCCTTACGAAGTGATGATGGTGCAGGGCAAAAAGTCGCAGAACTTGTAGCAAACTGGCATAGAGAAAATGTGCGATCGCGTCCCGTTCATCAACTCACACCAGAACTCGCCGATGATATTTCCCGATCTAGTATTACGGTTTTTATCGATGCAACTCCTGTAACCTCGGAAACTTCTTCTCAAGTGCAAATTCAATCATTAGAACCCAGAGCGATCGCTTCTTCATTAGGACATAATAACACCCCGCAATATCTCCTCTCTTTAACGCAAGAACTCTATCAAGCTACTCCTAAAGCCTATTGGATTCTTGTTCCAGCCATTAACTTCGAGTTTGGCGAAAAGTTTTCTGAAATTACAGAACAAGGCATCAAAATTGCACTGAACAAGATCGAAGAAATTATCACGAATAACTAACCCTCAGTAACCAATAATCAAAATGAACTTTACTGCGATCGCGCAAAAAATTCTCAATCAAACTTATCTTGCGATCGCCGGCGAAAATCATCGTATTGTTGAAATAGAATTTTATTACCACAATTCAAAACACCCGGATCCTTTTGCTCATTGCCATTCCTTACAATTGAGCGAAAATTGTTGGTATTTTCATCGTCAAGGCAATAGTTATCGCGGTGGAACATTTAAAGGAGTCGATCTAACTTTCGGCGACGATAAAACCTACGGAGGGATTTTGCTACGCTCTCTTGAAAAACCTGATGGAAGTATTGTTAATGGCTCTTGTAATTGCGTTAATTATATTTTGCAACAGACCGGCTATCCTTCTGTTGCAGAATTAGATAACGCGATCGCACCCTACAGCGCAGAGAATTCCTCTCTTCCTCTCTTTCTTCAACCCACAGAGCGTGTAGCGCTTCCTTTGTGGATAACAGCACGAGTCGGTCTGTCCCTCAAACGCGCGCGATCGCATCCCAATATGCCAGTTTATCTCTTGCAACCCTATCGCTATCTCACCGCTCCGAGAAAAATTTCTAAAGGAAAAATTTACCTTGTCCTTGCTTTGCACCTCCAAGGTCGAACGATTGTTGAAATCCACCGACTGACGGGATGCCCTCAAGCAACCCTACAGCGATACTTTCAAGCCTTTAAGCAGGGCTGGAAACAAGCCAGTATGACTCCCTATTACGGCAAACCCTTGACCCCTCTAGATATCTGCCAACTGCATGCGATCGCCGATAAAAGCCAAAATTTATCTCAAATCTCCAACTGATAACACTTTCGTCCTATACAATGAGCTACTAGTCTAGATTGAAAAACCATTAGCGATCGAGCAACCATGAACAAAGAACAATTAGTCAGCGCCATATCTGGAAAAGCGACAACGACTAAAAAAGAGGCGGATAAAGTCCTGACGGCGACCATTGAAACCATTATGGATACCGTCGCTGATGGAGAAAAGGTGACTCTGGTTGGATTTGGGACTTTTGAAGGTAGGGATAGAAAAGAGCGCACCGGACGCAATCCTCAAACCGGTGCTGAAATTATTATTCCTGCAACCACCGTTCCTGCATTCAGCCCCGGAAAACTTTTTAAAGAGAAAGTTGCTGGCAAAATAAAATCGGAATAATCCCCTTTATCATTCCGTAAGGCCGGAAACGAGCGATCGCCTTGACCCGTCAACGCACAATCTATTGTCTGGAAACGCGATCGCTATCTCTATATTTTGCCCTTAATATTCATAAATTTAGCAACTGCTGCGGAACATCATCAGAGGAGCGTGTAGATACCTCCAACAATCCATCAGGTGTCAGCAACAACGACAGGAGGAAGATCGTGAACGATCGCAATACGGACGAGCTAGGTCGCGACGAAAACATCGCACAAATGCAGGGTGAATTATTAGAGGCGATTTTAGCCGAGGAGTCCATTTTTCCTTGGAATCCCGCCGATCCTGCAACGGACAATTATTTGAGTGCTATCGAAGGGACTTTTAATTTAGTAGATTGGTCGGAGTCGGAAGACATTTTACCGCGATCGCAAGACTTCTTTTCCAGACTCGATCGCTGTTGGGAAAAGTTCCCGATCCCCACGGTTGGTGTATCTTCTTTACAAGAAAAATTTGGCGATCGCGTCCCGACAGATTGGTTAGAGACGATTTCCACAAGGGTACAAGAGTTAACTGATGCAGGTTTATCTCCCATCGATCGCCTCGTTGAATGCGTCAAGCCTTTATTATCCGAGTGGGCCGTTGAAGATTTGCAAGTGTTTGCACGTCCCCTTGCTTATGCCATGCGCGGGACAAAATTTGAGGAATCAGAGGTGAAACCGTGGGAAGAACTTTCCGAGGTCGAGCGAGCGCGGTATACGTTAAAAATCGCTCATTATGCGTTAGATCGTACCGATCGCGATCGCGCCTGACCCCAATTCAATCTATTTCGAGGCGCAAATAACCCATGCGCCTCTATTTTATGCTATCTTGGAACGATACGAGGGCGCGTAGCTCAGTGGATAGAGCACCAGATTCCGGTTCTGGGTGTCGGGAGTTCGACTCTCTCCGCGCTCGTTTTTAATGAATTTACCGATTGAAAAAACTTAAAAGTTTTGGGTGCATGAGATACAGATATAACAACGATGAATCTGATAGACTACAACACTGATTTTTATGGTTGGACTCAGCAACAAGCTCAACTCTTAAGAAACCAACAAGTGAGTCAAATAGACTGGGATCGTATTGCTGAAGAAATTGAAGATATGGGGCGATCGGAAAAAAGACAATTGGCAAGTCGATTGGAAGTTTTGATTATGCACTTATTAAAATGGCAATTTCAACCGAATTTACGCTCTCGCAGTTGGCAATTAACGATAAAAGAGCAGCGCCTTCGTCTCGAAAAGCTCTTAGAAGAAAATCCCAGTCTCAAATCCAGTCTTGAGGATGTGCAAGCAAAAATTTATCCTCTCGCAGTGATTGGTGCAGAAAAAGAAACGGGTTTATCGTCCTTTCCTGCAATTTGTCCTTATGAGATGAGACAAATATTATCTCCTGAATTCTTACCAGAGAATTAAATCCTTGCGATCGCCCTCGATCTTTCCTTTGCTAGGATGGGTTGAGAATATTCAGCGATCGCTAAATCATGACCGTAGACTTGCGCCTATTTTATCGGGCCACGAATCCCAGTCGAACTCTAGAAATTGCTAAGCCAGAAGACCGAAAATATTATATTGACTTTTCTGCCGTGCGTGGAGTGGATCTGATTAAGCGGTTGACTCGTCGGATTTCGTTCTTTTCGCCAGATGAGCCAACTTGTACGCTTTTTACCGGACATATCGGCTGTGGGAAATCCACGGAACTTTTACACCTCAAATTAGAGTTGGAAAAAGAAGGGTTTCATGTGGTTTATTTCGAGTCGAGTGAAGACTTGGAAATGACGGATGTGGATATTAGCGATGTTTTGCTGGCGATCGCGCGTCGGTTGAGTCAGAGTTTGGAAGGGATGAGTATTGGGCAACCTCAGACTTTTATGGAGTTGTTGCGGGGAGCCGCGAAGATTTTATTATCAGAGGTGGAAATTTCTAAGTTTGATGTGGGTTTGCCTGCGATCGCGGGATTGCCAGAAATTAAATTGGCGACCAACAAAAAAGGAGAGTTTTCTCTGGCGTTGGGAATTGCCACTATTACCGGACGGGCAAAAAGTGATGCGCGTTTGCGAGAAAAACTGAATCAATATTTGGGACCGTTAAAAATTCAATTGCTGGAGGCGATTAATCGGGAATTGATCGAACCCGCGATCGCGAAACTGAAGCAGCAAAATAAAGCTGGTTTGGTCGTCATTGCAGACAATCTCGATCGCCTCGATCCTCGTCAGAAATCTTGGAAGCGAGGTCAACACGAATATCTCTTTGTGGATCAGGGGGAATACTTGACGCGGCTGGCTTGTCATATGGTTTATACCATGCCCTTAGCGCTGAAGTTTTCCAACGATTACGGAATGTTAACTCAACGTTTTGACGATCCCCAAGTGTTGCCCATGATCCCCGTGCGACATCAGGACGATCGCGAACATGAGGAAGGAATGGCACGTTTGCGACAAATGGTTTTAGCGCGTGCTTTACCCGATCGCGATGCGGGCGATCGCTGGCAGGAAATTGGGACAATTTTTGAGACTCCCGATAGTTTAGATCGGCTGTGTCGAACCAGTGGTGGTCACGTTCGCGATCTGCTGCGGTTGCTCAATCGCTGGATTGAGGAAAGTGAGGGGTTGCCATTAACAAGAGAGGCTCTAACGGATGTAATTCGAGAGCGTCAAAATAATGTCAAACAGGCGGTTTCTGATGCAGAATGGGATTTATTGCGGCGGGTGCGGCAAACTAAGAAAGTCAGCGATTCTGCGGGCTATCAAGCGCTCATTCGCAGTCGGTTTGTGTTTGAATATTGCGATGCGGAGGGATTATCTTGGTTTGACGTGAATCCTTTATTGGTGGATGCGGAGGAGTTGGAATTGTGAGTCAATCTGCTTTCGAGAAATTTGCTCGGGCGATCGCGCTTTCTCAAGGGGAATTTAAACTCTTTTTTGCCAAGTGTAATTCTTTGCAGTGGCAAGAGAAAGCGATCGTAGAAATTCAAGCTGCTTATCCTCTCGAGATCGCGATATTAACCCTCGATCCGCCAGAAACAAAGCTTTATCAACGCATTCAAGAGGAATTTGCGGGGGAATATCCCGAAGCCTTGATGGTGTTGGGTTTGGAGATGGCGAACAATTTGGATGAGTTATTGGTACAGGCAAACCGCGATCGCGATGCGTATATTAAAAATCTCCCGTTTCCTCTCATATTGTGGGTTAGCGATACACTTCTGAGTCGATTATCTCGCGTGGCTTCGGATTTTGAAAGCGTGGGGACGGTGCGAGATTTTCCCGTCCCTCCTGAGATTTGGCTCGAGACGATCGCGAAAGAAGCAGAAGAAACATTTGTGAGCTTACTCGATGAAGGGGCAACGCGGTTATTAAGCGGGACGAAGGTGGAATGCGATCGCATTTTACAGCAAGAACTTACTTCAGCAAAACAAGAGTTAAAGGAGATCGCCCCGGAAATTCAGGCAGATTTAGCGTTTCTGTTGGGACGAGAAAGCGGCTATCTCAGTGGGGAAACGCGGCGCTATTACGAGGAGAGTTTGGCGTTACGGGAGGGACTGGAGGCCAGCGATCGCAAGGGGATTATTTACCATTGTTTGGGGGATTGGTGGCGAGTGCAAACCGTTCTTCATCACCGGGAAACCGAGACGGCATGGATACAGGCAGAGGCGAATTTTGCCCAAGCGATCGCTCAGTTTCGTCAGATCGGGCGGGACGATTTTACCGGCAAGTTTATCAATGCGTGGGGAGATGCCCTCGAACATTTGCAACAATGGGACACTTTGGCAACAGTAGCAGAGGATGCCTATCGCCTCCATCAAAAATATCCCAATCCTTTTAAACTGGCGCGATCTTGCGGCTTTTTGGCTGAGGTGGCACTGGCGCGATCGCAGTGGAAAGAAGCCGAGTATCGGGCGCGGGAAGCCTTGAGGATTACCTCGGATTTGCAGGAAGTGGAGAGCGATCGCGAGTACATTCATCAAGCGGGTTACAAGTTTGCTTTAGCGCGATCGCAATGGGGTCAAGGTCGCGTTAAACAAGGGTTAGAGATGTTGGAAGTAGCTTTGGCGGAAACTCAACCGCGTTACGAGTTAGAGCTATATCTGAAAATTCTGCACGCTCTACAAAAAGGATATTTTCAGCAAGGGGAATATGTGAAGGCTTATCGCCATAAGCGCCATCGTCGGGATATCGAGGCGCAATTTGGCTTGCGGGCGTTTGTGGGAGCCAGTCGCGTACAACCTCAGCAAGAGCAACATTTATTAGCAGTATTGACACGAGGGGAAAAATCGTCAATTGCGGCGGAAATTGAAGCATCGGGACGGATGTTCGATTTAGAGAAATTGGTGCAACGAATGGGGCGCAATGATTGTAAGGTTACGGTGATTCACGGTCTCTCTGGGGTAGGGAAAAGTTCGCTGGTGAGTGGGGGATTGATTCCAGCTTTGCGAGAGGTGAAAGCGGGTTTGGAAAGCGATCGTATTTTGCCCATCTATATGCGTACTTATCAAAATTGGGAATCCGTTATCAGTTATCAGTTATCAGTTATCCGTGAAGAAAAAGAGGATCAATCACCGGGAAGAGATATGCCTTTGGTTAGTGCATCCTCGTTAGATCGGGAAGAGTCGGAAAAACAACGCACTGAAATTTTAAGTTTTTTTCACCAATGCGAAGAAAATAAAGTACGCCCGGTTTTGATTTTCGATCAGTTTGAAGAATTTTTCTTTGTTTATCCCAAAAAGCGACAACGAGATGATTTTTTCGCCTTTCTAGGGAAATGTTTAGCAATTTTGCCTCTGAAAGTCATCTTTTCTCTGCGTTTGGATGCGATTTATAAACTCTTAGATCGTCCCGGTTTAGACTGTATCAAAGGAGAAATTTTAAGCAGTAACGTTCGCTATCCTCTGGGGAATTTTTCGCGAGACCAAGCACGGGAGATTATTGAGCATTTGACCGCGCGATCGCAGTTCCCTTTAGAATCTCAATTATTAGATCGCTTGGTTGCTGATTTAGCCGCAGAACATCTTTCAGTTCGCCCCATTGAGTTACAAATTGTCGGGGAACAGATGCAGCGAGAAACTATTCAAACCTTAGCAGCTTATGAGGCAGCTGGCGGAAAAGAGGCACTAATTGAAGGCTATGTAACGGAAGTTGTGGAAAGTTGTGGAAAACCGAATGAACAACTTGCGGATTTGGTTTTCTACTATCTCACTAATGAAAAAGGTCATCGACTTTGGAAAACTGTGGAGGAGTTAGAGTCAGATTTAAAGGGATTGATGCGACGCGATCGGGCGCAGTTAATGTTAGTGCTGGAAATCATGGTGACATCAGGTTTAGTGGTAGAAGTGGAGGACAAACCGGAAAACCGCTATCAGTTAATTCATGATTATTTGGTCGATTTGATTCGCGATCGCTACAACCGTGAATCTCGTCGAGAAATAGCAGAATTGCGAAAGAAGCATCGCGAAGCGGAAAAACGGCAAATTATTTTGCAAAAATGGTTTATCTGGGCATCAGTCTCATCTACAATAGAAGATTTACAAATAAAGCAAATCGAAGTAGAGAAACAGCAAGTTGTTTTGCAAAGATGGTTAACTTGGGGGGCAATTGCATCTGCAGTGATTTTTGCAGTATTGGGAAGTATAAGTGTTTATTTTGGGATTGAAGCTCAAAAAAATGAACGCCTAGCCAAGATTCAACAGTTAGTAACTCAATCAGAAGTACTGCTCGACCAATCCTACGATACAGGAATTTTATTAGCAGCAGAAGCATATAGATTGATGGAAAAGGCAAAACTTGAAATAGTAGAAGTGAATGTAGCCTTGCGAAACAGCCTAAAATTATTGCCTCAACACATCACTGATATTAACCATGAAGATTTTGTTTATGCTGTTGAATTTAGTCCAGATGGAGAATATATTGCTACTGCCAGCAAAGATAGCATTGCCAAGATCACCCACATCCAGAGTGATAAAGAAATTATTCGTATTGAACATGAAAGTACTATTTATGCTGTTGAATTTAGTCCAGATGGAAAATATATTGCTACTGCCAGCAAAGACAATACTACCAAAATCATTCATATTCAGAGCAAAAAAGAAATTGCTCGGATTAAGCATGAAAATCCAATACTAGATGTATCATTCAGTCCAGATGGAGAATATATTGCCACTGCCAGTGATGACGAAACTGCTAAAATTACCCATATTCAGAGTAGAAAAGAAATTGCTCGAATTAAACATGAAAATACTGTCCGTGCTGTATCATTCAGTTCAGATGGAGAATATATTGCTACCGCCAGCGATGACAAAACAGCTAAAATTACCCATATTCAGAGCAAAAAAGAAATTGCTCGGATTAAGCATGAAAATCCAATACTAGATGTATTATTTAGTCCAGATAGAGAATATATTGCTACTGCCAGTGAGGACAAAACTGCTAAAATTATTCACATACAGAGTAAAAAAGAAATTGCTCGCATTAGCCATGAAGATTTCGTTTATAGTATATCATTTAGTTCAGATGGAGAATATATTGCCACTGCTAGTAAGGACAAAACTGCTAAAATTATTCACATCCAGAGTGGAAAAGAAATCATCCGCATTAACCACGAAGCCACAATTAATGATGTATCATTTAGTCCAGATGGAGAATATATTGCTACCGCTAGTGAGGACAAAACCGCTAAAATTAGTCGTTCCAAGAATGAAGATATTGCTAATAAAGAGCTAGTTATAGCGGTGCTATTCAGTCCAGATGGAAAATATATTGCCACTGCAAGCTATGACAAAACTGCCAAAATCATTCATATCCAGAGTGGAAAAGAAATTGCTCGTATTAACCATGAAGATTTCGTTTATAGTATATCATTCAGTCCAGATGGAGAATATATTGCCACTGCCAGTGAGGACAAAACTGCTAAAATTACTCACATACAGAGTGGAAAAGAAATCATCCGCATTAACCATAAAAATCCAATACTAGATGTATCATTCAGTCCAGATGGAGAATATATTGCCACTGCAAGCTATGACAAAACTGCTAAAATCACTCACATACAGAGTGGAAAAGAAATCATCCGCATTAGCCATAAAAATCCAATACTAGATGTATCATTCAGTCCAGACGGAGAATATATTGCCACTGCTAGTAAAGACAAAACTGCTAGAATCACCCATATACAGAGTGGAAAAGAAATTTTACACATTAACCATGAAGATTTTGTGCATACTGTTGCCTTTAGTCCGGATGGAGAATATATTGCTACTGCTAGTAAGGATACAACCGCCAAAATTATTCACATACAGAGTAAAAAAGAAATTTTTCGCATTAACCATGAAAACTTAGTTAATAATATATCATTCAGTCCAGATGGAGAATATATTGCTACTGCCAGCAATGATAGAACCTCTAAAGTCATCCACATTCAGAATAAAAAAGAAATTTTTCGCATTAACCATGAAAACTTAGTTAATAATATATCATTCAGTCCAGATGGAGAATATATTGCTACTGCCAGCAATGATAAAACCTCTAAAGTCATCCACATTCAGAGTAAAAAAGAAATTGCCCGTATTGCTCATAAGAGCCATATCTATGCTATATCATTTAGTCCGGATGGTAACTATATTGCTACTGTCAGTGATACGGTTAGGGTTACTCATATAAAATCTGCATTATTATGGAAAACACTTTGCTCCCGAATTAATCGCAATTTGACTGCTAGAGAATGGAGGCGTTATCTTAGTGAAGATATATCAACTTATCGTCAGACCTGTCCCAATCATCCTATTCATCCTAGTATAATCAATGGCTCAAATGAGATAATACCAAATCTTTAAAATTACTTCAATGGAGATATGGAAAAACTAGTTAAAATAGATTGGTGTAGCGACAACCAACATGCTGGTTAATCACCCAACCAGACTTACCTCGCTCGGTAACAATACGAATCCACAAAACATTATCTACTGTAGCATTTGTTTCATAATCGGCCTCAACAACTTCATTTACATTTAAACTTCCCCTCTTTTTAGAATTCAAACTGGGAGATTTATAAAGAGATGTTGCTACAATAATTTGACATAGTTCAGAGGAGGGAGGAGGTGATCCGATCTCAAATTCTTGTACGCGTTCAGTCGAACGAGGACGTGGCAAATTTGCTTGTGAAAATGGAGTGGAAGGAACAAAAGAACAAAATTTGAGTTCGCTCGTTTCAACATAGCCTATAAATTGACGTAATGGATCGTAAATTGCAATTAATCTTTGTCCTCTGATCTCATTTTCCAAAAGCCGAACAATATCATTTTCATTTAAGAAAAATCCTGTTAAAGCTCTAATACTATTTGCACTGTAAATCTGTGTTTCGCGCCGAATTTTGCGACATTCTCCCCGTCGTCCTAAAGACCGAAATTGTACAGGTTGACGTAAAGATTCAGAAGGGATAGTCCCGAATTGAGCATTGGTTTGTGAAAAATCGCCTTGATTTTCAGGAGGAATGGTTGCGATCGCGTTTCCCCTCCCAAGATTGACAAATATCAACGCCAAAAATGCAAACGTTCTACTCCAGTGCCTCATCTTTTTGTTAGATGCGATAAAATACTTAAGAATTCTGCTCGCATATTACCAGCTAAAGCAAAAAATGAGTCAATAAATTAGTATTACTTTAGATGATACAAAACTCTATTTTAGCGATCGCGCGATCGCAATCATCGATAAAAATTTGATTTAAACATTTATTTTGACAAACAGCAGGCAATGAATATGACCTTAACCAAACTAAAAACCCTCTATGATTCAGATTTTTCTCTTTGGATCGAAGAGACAGTTAACCAGTTAAAATCTGGAGATTTTGCCCGAGTCGATCTAGAAAATTTAATTGAAGAGGTGGAAACATTGGGGAAAAGTCAACGTCGGGCAATGCGTAGTTTTTTACTGCGTTTATGCGAGCATTTATTGAAACGCTGTTATGTTGAGATCCCTGAATGTTATCGCGGTTGGGAAATTGAAATTAGAAACTTTCGAGAACGTCTAGAATTAGAGCTAGAAGATTCTCCCAGTTTAAATAATTTTCTTGTTGAGATTCTACCAAAAACTTATCAGAAAGCTCTTAAAAATGTACGAGAAGATTACCCAAATATCGATTTTCCCGATTTTTGTCCTTTTCCTCATGATATAGATGAATTGTTCAATCGCAAATTTTGGAAAAAGGAGAATTCTTGAAATGCGATCGCGATCTAAACAACAAAGATAAGATTACTTCCTCTAAGCCCTTTACCTGAGAATAAGTTGGATAAGAAATAAGAATAACCTTAAAAAGGTCTTAATAAATCCCGCAAATCATTAATTAGAAGCAAAGAATAAAAAGTGTTAGAATTTCTGTTGTGAATCTCCCCAAAATTTCATGACCTTCTTTAAAAACCCTCCTTCTTGGCAATTACCCGAAACGGCAGCCACCTCAGAAACCCTGTATCGCGATCGCCGCCGTTTCCTAAAAAGTATCATCGGTGCGGGAATCGGTGCGACTGCGACGACTTTGTTAGGCTGCCAAAAATCCCAAGCCCAAATCAGCGACCTCGAGTCCACATTTAATTTACCGGAAATTAAACCCTTACCCACAAATCCCGCTTTTGCTCGAGCCGATCGCCCTCTGACCAATCAAAGTCTAGCCAGCAGTTACAATAATTTTTATGAATTTGGTGGCGATAAATCAATATGGCGTGCTGCTCAAAATTTGCCGACGGAAAATTGGCAAGTAGAAGTAACTGGACTGGTTAAAAATCCCCGGACTTACGATCTCGATAGCCTACAAAAAGAGTTTTCTATTGAAGAACGCATCTATCGCTTTCGTTGCGTGGAAGCGTGGTCGATGGCATTACCTTGGGTTGGTTTTCCCATGAAGGATTTAATCGCAGCCGTTGAACCGACTTCTCAAGCTAAATTCGTGCGCTTTTCCTCATTTTATGACCCCAAAATTACTACGGGTCCCGGTTTTCATTTAGGTTCATTACCCTGGCCGTATCAAGAAGGACTGAGTTTGGAGGAAATGGCCAACGAACTCGCCTTTTTTGCGATCGGTATTTACGGTCGCGAACTCCCCAAGCAACATGGTGCGCCAATTCGTATGGTTTTGCCGTGGAAATATGGATTCAAAGGAGGAAAATCAATCGTTAAAATTGAGTTTACCGACAGTCAACCCGCCACTTACTGGAATACTCTCATTCCTCATGAATACGGTTTTATTGCTAATGTAGACCCGAACAAACCCCATCCCCGTTGGTCTCAAGCCAGAGAAAAATTTATCGGCGATACTCCTAATTTTGATTGGGAAATTCGCGAAACTTTGCCCTATAACGGGTATGGGGAATATGTTGCTAATTTATACAGCTAATCGGTACTAGGTAAGAGAAAAATTGGCTCCGATTCTTTTACCTTTCTCTCTAAAAATTGCAAGTTACTGCTCTTTATTCTAGCGATTGCGTCGAGAGCGATCGCTACCGCGTTGCTGCATAAAATTGTGAAATTGCTGGCGCTGTTCGAGAGTAAGAATTTCACGAATTTCTATGATACTTTCAAAGTTCAAATTATTGATTTCTTCTCGAAATTGACTGATTTCGCTTTGTTTGTCGCGGAGTTCTTCTGCGGAAACATTACTCGCAAAAAGATCGTTTAATTCTTGGCGCAATGTTTGTAGCATTTGGCGTTTTTGCTGAATTTGAGGGCGATAATTTTGGCGAATGGCTTGAATTTGTTCTTGCTGATCTTCAGTTAAGTTGAGTGCTTCGCTAAGAGCGTCTTCTTGCTGACCTCTTCCGGGTCGATTTTGAGCCAGTTGTATCTCGTTGTGAGGAATCTTTCCGCTTTCCAGATAAAGAGGGCTTGCTAAGGCTGTACTGCTACCTAAAACAAGCAATAATACGCTTAGCATCGAGAATTTTTGCACGAACATGAGGAATCACCTTTTTCTAATCAATTGGGTCATTATCGCCAAAAGCGATCGCGCAGGTCAAAACCTACTCACTCCCATGACGAAACAACTAAACTTTGAGTTTCTTCTCTGCCGCGATCGCCCCAAAATCAGAAAACCTCACCCGTTCTCTTAACAAATTTTCGTCATATTGTCAAGGCGATCGTGCTATAATTAAAATTAAATTGCTTCTATTTCATAACCGCCGATTCAACTTTGCGAACTTATGATTGCTTTACCTCAACCTACTCCTTATCTGACTCCAGACGAATATTTAAAATTGGAGGAAGATAGTGCAATCAAACATGAATATATTGATGGAGAAGTTTTCGCTATGGCAGGAGCATCCGATCCTCATGTTACCATCGCGCTCAATCTTGCGAGTCAACTTCTCAGCCATCTTCGCGGTCGAGGATGTCGCGTTTATATTTCTGATATGAAAGCGAGGATCGAATCAAGAAATTGTTTTTATTATCCTGATGTGATGGTTACTTGCGATTTACGCGATCGCGAAACTCCCAATCACAAAAAATTCCCTTGTTTAATTATTGAAGTTTTATCCCCATCTACCGAAGCATTTGACCGAGGTAATAAATTTGCCGATTATCAAACCTTAGAAAGTTTGCAAGAATATGTTTTAATTAACACCAGTCGTCAGCGAGTTGAATGTTTTCGTCGAGGTAATGACGGACTCTGGATATTGCAGTCTTATATTGGTGGCGAAAACAGTAATTTTCAATTGCAAAGTATTGATTTTACAGGAACAATGGCTTCTCTTTATGAAGAAGCCTTTCCCGAAGCAGTTTCAGAACAAAACTTAGAACAAAATTAGTTGAAAATGTATACTTTCATCTCAAGATAAAATTTTGAAATTATCTAGAGTTGGAGAGTTTGCTTTGCGATCGAATAACCTTTGAAAATTTGTTTGTCTGCGCGATCGCGGTTCATCGGTATAATTCCACAAACTCTCATAAAAGAAGAAAGAGACTCCCGCAAGATCGTTTTTTCGCACCGCATTGACTTGTTTTTGAATGCGATCGAAAGGAACAAAACGCTGCCTCAACCCTGTTAAAATACCAATACCGACAGGAATATGAGTTTTTGCTTGTTGAATAGAAGGATGGGATAAATCTTGACGAAAGCGATTGACATCATCGCGATAAAGTTGGACGATTAGCTCTTCAATTAAACCCATTCTTTCCCACGTTTGCCAATCGAGTAAATAAGATTCTAAAGAAAATTCTTGAGGATTGGGGGATAAGGAAACAATAACATTATTTTTGGCAGCTTTAATGGCAAAAAAGAGACTTTTCATATAGTCTGTGATTTTATCAGCACGCCAGCGAATCCATTCTACATCTTTGTGGTCATTGGCGGGAAAATAGCCCTGATGTTCTTGTCGATATAAACTTACTGTATAGTCATCGTAACCAAAATCAGAAGGATAGCCAAAATGATCGTCGAGTTGGATGCCGTCAATATCATAATTACTAACAATTTCTACAATTAAATTCGTAATAAATTTTTGTACTTCTGGGTGCAACGGATTTAACCAAACTCTTTCACGGACTCCCCCTTCTAACCAAATATTATCGCTGTTGATGCGTTGAGTTAACCAGTCGGGATGCTGTTTGGCAATTTCTGAATCTGCGGGTAACATGAACCCAAATTCAAACCAAGGGATAACTTTCATATGTTTAGCATGAGCGATCGCGATCGCTTCTTCTAGCATATCTCTGCCTTGCAAACCGGTTTCGGGATCGCGATCGCGGCCAATTTCTTGTTGCATGACTTGACTGGGATATAAAGTATAACCTCCATTCCAAACTGTAGGATAAAGGGTATTAAAATTTAATTCGTGCAAGCGAGAAATTGCCGTATCTAAATTTTGACGAGAAAACAACACATCGCTATCGATATTGGTTAACCAAACTCCTCGTAACTCAGTTTCAGAAGTGTGATTAGGATGTTTCAGAAATGAAATAGGCAGAAAAGAGCGATCGCGACTCAAGGTTGTTGGTTTATCGGTGTTTTTTTTTCTGTCATCACTCTGTTGCTGAGAAGGCAAACTTTTCCTATTGCTGTCTTCTTCTAGGAACTCTTCAGGAGGGGGAATAAACTTGCTTTCCTCAATGACATATTGTGGAGGAACTAAACCCGAAGCATCCATCGTTTGACATAAAAAAGCGGCAATTTCTCCTCGCGTGGCTAGGGAATTGGGTCTAAATTCTCGAATTTGGGGGAAGTTGACCACTAACTCATTTTCTACAGCCGCAGCAACGATGTCTTTGGCATACCCCGGAATCGCTTCAAGATCGTTAAAGTATCCAGCTAAGATAAAATCGGCAGGTAGAGTCGGTTGGTAAAGATTTAAACCCGAAGCGATCGCGACAACAACTTGAGACCGAGGAATATATTGTAGGGGGGCAAAAATGCGATCGGGATATCCAGAAAGAAAATTGGTTTCAAAAGATTGTTGAATGGAACTTGTTGCCCAATATCCTGCCGGAATATCGTTAAATTCTCCTTCTAAATATCTTCTCACCTCGGGAATATCGGGAAATGCCTTGACCAAAGTAGCGGCAAATTGTCCACGAGTGACGGGTAAATTAGGTCGAAAAGTATTATCGGGAAATGTCTCCATTATTTCTTGTCGTGCCATTTGCCGCACGCATTGTTGCGCCCAGTATCCCTGAATATCAGTAGGAAAATTAGAGAGGGTTTGAGACGAAACGATCGCGGGACGCAAAGCGATCGCCAGAAAACTCAAACAAATCAAGACAACAAATCTTTTCCACATTGGTTATTGGTTGTTAGTTAGTTGGTTGTTGGTTCATAACTGATGACTGTTCACTGTTCACTGATAACTGTTCACCGTTCACTGTTCACTGATAACTGTTCACTGTTCCCCAATGCGACGTACATTTAAAACATCGCTCATCTGGCGAATTCTGTTTAAGCTGCGATCGAGTTGTCCGCGATCGCGAATCTCGATCCCCAAAGTAATTAAAGCTGGCTTTCCGGGGTTAGTATTGACCTCAGCTTGACAGACATTAATCTCGTCATCGCTTAGTCGTCCGAGAATATCTCGCATGACCCCGACACGATCGATCGCTTCTACTTGAATATTAACGCGATAAGTTTGGACGCATCCATTTTCAGAAACAGGATTCCAACTGACAGGAATGAGGCGATCTCCGCTCATTTTGTCCACATTAGTACAGCCTTGACGATGAATGGAAATGCCTTTGAGACGAGTGACAACGCCAATAATGGATTCTCCCGGAACGGGATTGCAACAACCTGCGGTATGGTGCATTAATCCTTCCACTCCAGCAATAGGAGAAGTCTTGCAAGATTTCTCTCGCGGGACACTGCGAATTGCATTTCCATCAATCGCTTCTTCAACATCAGAAGGCACATCGACTTCAATCGGTTGGGTCGCTTTAACCGCATCACGCAGACGATTGACAATGAGATTGAGGGTAGTTTCGCCATATCCCAAAGCGGCAAGGAGGTCTTCTACGGTTTGATAATTGCATCGTTCTGCTACGATTTGCATGGGTGCAGATTTTAATAATGCCTCAAAACCATTTTTCCCTAACTCTTTTTCTAATAATTCTCGACCTCGAGCGATATTTTCATCTCGGCGCGATCGCTTATACCATTGGCGAATGCGATTGCGGGCGCTGGGAGTCACGGCAAAGTTCAACCAATCTAGCGTTGGATGACTGTTTTTACTGGTAATAATTTCGACAATATCGCCATTCTGTAAAGGGGTATTTAAAACCGACCAACGCCCGTTAATTCTTGCCCCTTTCATGTGATTGCCCACTTCAGTATGAATGCGATAAGCAAAGTCAACAGAAGTAGCCCCTCTCGCTAAAGACATTACATCCCCTTGTGGCGTAAAGACATAAACATCATCTTCAAATAAATTCGATTTGAGATTATCGACATATTCTTGTGCATCTTTGAGATCTTTTTGCCATTCCAATAATTGCCGCAACCATGTAAATTTTTCATCATCAGTAGACAGTTGTTCCGAATTGCCGCTTTCTTTATATTTCCAATGGGCGGCTATCCCGTATTCGGCAATATGGTGCATTTCTAGGGTACGAATTTGGATTTCTAAAGGGCGACCTGTCGAACCAAAAACGGTAGTATGTAAAGATTGATAGCGATTGGGCTTGGGTAAGCCAATATAGTCTTTAAATCGTCCCGGAATGGGTTTAAAGAGATCGTGAACGACGGCTAAAGAACGATAACATCCATCTTTGCTATCGGCAATAATGCGAATGGCTGCAATATCATAAATCTCTTCAAAGGCTTTTTGCTGCTTCTCCATCTTACGATAAATTCCGTAGAGATGTTTGGGTCTTCCCGTGACTTCAAAAACAGAAATTCCTAATTTGTGGATTCTGTTTCGCACGAGTTCGATGGTTTGTTCGATGCGGTTTTCGCGATCGCTGCGCCGTTCGGCTACCAATTTTTGAATATCTCGGTATTCTGTTGGTTCGAGATATTTAAAGCATAAATCTTCCAATTCCCATTTAAAGCGACCGATCCCTAAGCGATTGGCAAGAGGGGCAAAAATATCTCGGGTTTCTTGAGCAATTCTCTTCTGTTTTTCGGGTTTGAGATATTCTAGGGTTCGCATATTGTGCAGGCGATCGGCCAATTTTACGACAATGACGCGAATATCTTCCGCCATGGCCAAGAACATTCTCCGGAAATTTTCTGCCTGTCGTTCGGTTTTACTGGAAAAATTAAAACTGGATAATTTAGTGACTCCTTCTACTAATTGTCGTACTTGCGATCCGAAGCGTTCTTCGATTTCCTCGGGGGTCACGTCGGTATCTTCCACGACATCGTGTAAAAATCCCGCCGCGATCGTGACGCTATCCCCTCCAAGATCGAAGAGTAATCCAGCAACGGCGACGGGGTGGGCAATATAGGGTTCTCCCGATTTGCGATATTGACCTTCATGCAAGGTGTAGGCAAAATTAAAAGCGCGACAAATCAAGGAAATATCCCGATCGCGATCGGCATCTTGGGGGCGATCGTAGGCAATCAGGCATTCCTGTAACCAATCAGGGATGGGAATTTCTCTCGGCTTGAGGGTGCTAGAGGGAGAAATATCGTTCCCTAACGCGGTAGAATTAGCGGGAGAAGGATGAGTAACAGTAGGTAAATTCATAGGATTTGAAGATGAGAAGGAGGATGAGAAAAAGGTAAAGGAATGAAAATATACCGATCGTTGATCGCGCCAATTTTGCTAGCACGAATCTAAAAAGAAAATAAAAATTGAAAAATGTTATCGGTAAAGTATAGGCTGAAAAAGCGATCGCGAATCCGTTAATCGTAAAGAATACCCTGAAAAAGCAATTTTTATTCGAGAGAAGTTTATATTATCTCAATGACGTATGGAAACTCAATCTCATTACGGAATTTTTCTGAGACACTTAGAAGCATTCAAAGCATTTCTAGAATCTTCTCCCGAAGATAGCAAGGCGATCGCAGAAAAGTTTGTTTTCTTAGAACAAATGTATCGAGAAAAGATTCTGACTCTAACAGAAGATGACGGCGATCGCGAAAGTCCAGACAATATTTTAGGGAATAGCTCTCTCTGGCAATCTCTTCATACCGAGACGCATAGAACGATCCGTTTGTTGCAAACTGATATTATTTTTTTACAAGCATCTCGCCAAGCAGGAACAAGACAACAACGTCAAGAGGCCTGCTTGACAAAAATAGAGCGTTTAATTGGATACTGCCAACAAATCTTGACGGAAAAATGCAGACAAGAGTGAGAAATTGAGGAATGGGGAAGCATCTTGGTAGAATTCTCTAGAGTCAAATAATTTTATCGACACGATCGGAGGAAAGCAGATCTGTGGAATGTCCGAAATGTAGAAATGCTGTTCTACTCGATAGCCAATTGTCCGGAAAAATTCCTGTTAAGCGGTGTTCGGAGTGTAAAGGAATGTGGATTTCCCAGCAACATTATCGAGACTGGCAACATAAAGAGCCGCAAAAATCGGCCACTCCAGATTTATTGCAGAAAAAAACAGATATTTCCTTTACAACATCCCCCGTTGATGGTAGAGCCGGGTTGTGTCCGGAATGCAGCCGCTATCTTTCCCGTGCCAAAGTGAAGTACAAATATCCCTTTTTTATCGAACGCTGCCAAGAATGCGAGGGCTTTTGGTGCGATGAGGGAGAATGGGAATTATTAAGTGCTTTAGGATTGAGCAGTTCTCTCGAACAATTTTTCGATCGCCAATGGCAAATGCAAATGCGAGAACAAGAATCCATTGCTAGCGAACGCCAAACTCTGATCGATAAATTGGGTGAGGAGTTAGCATCAGAAATTTTTTCCCTTGGCGATCGCCTAATCGAACACGAAAACGGCGATTACGGTCTAGCTTATTTGATGCGAAAAGCCGCCAATAATATGGATATCCAAGAGTTTAAGAAATTTAAAGAAGAGAAATTCGGTCGAGATTATTAATCAGTCACCAGTCACCAGTCACCAGTCACCAGTTATCAGTCACCAGTCACCAGTCACCAGTTATCAGTCACCAGTCACCAGTCACCAGTCACCAGTTTTAGATATTTGCAATGGCCGACCTTTTGTGCGTTGAAAATTTACGGGTTGCTTATCCCACTCGCCAGCCTCGGGAAAGAGTGGATTGGGCGGTAGATGATGTTTCGTTTACCCTCAATGCCGGGGAAAGATTGGGGTTTGTGGGGGAATCTGGGTGCGGAAAATCAACTTTGGGACGCGCTGCGATGCGATTGTTACCGGCTGCGACTCGCATTGAAGGGCAAGTGAGTTTTGAGGGGAAATCGGTTTTCGATCTCAATTCTTTACAATTGCGTCAATTTCGCGGAGAAGCCGTCGCTTTAGTGTTTCAAGATCCCATGACGCGTCTCGATCCTTTGATGACCATTGGGGATCACTGTGTGGAAACACTACTGTCTCATCAATTTCAATTGTCTAAAAAAGAAGCCAAAGAGAAAGCGATCGCTACCCTTGATGCGGTCAGAATCCCGAGCGATCGCTGGTCGCAATATCCTCACGAATTTAGCGGCGGAATGCGCCAGCGCGTGGCGATCGCCCTTGCCCTCCTCCTCGATCCCAAACTCATTGTTGCTGACGAACCGACCACCAGTTTAGATGTCACGGTGGCTGCGGAAATCTTACAGGAATTGACCCGGTTGTGTCGGGAACGAGATTTAGCGCTGTTATTGATTTCTCACGATTTAGCGATGGTTGGGGAATACTGCGATCGCGTAGCGGTGATGTATCGCGGCAAAATGGTAGAAACTGGGGAAACGCGAGAAATTTTGTCCCATCCCCAACACGATTACACGCGATCGCTCCTCGCGGCAGCGTTACATATTCAAGTGACAGAGGAAAATGGCAACACAACTGAATCCAATAAAGCAGATACTCCGATTGAAAGAACCCCTCTCCTCGAAGTTCGCGATTTAAAACAGCACTACGTCCTCGAAAATAGTTTTCTCCAACAGCTTTTCTCTCCCCAAGCGCAACAAACGATTAAAGCCGTCGATGAAGTGAACTTTACACTCTATCGTGGAGAAATTCTCGGCCTAGTCGGAGAATCTGGTTGTGGTAAAAGTACTCTCTCCCGCACAATTTTGCAATTGGTCGCCCCGACTTCTGGCAAGATTCAATGGCAGGAACGAGATATTACTCATTTGACCCCTCTCGAACTTCGCCTCCTGCGCCGTCAAATGCAAATGATTTTTCAAGATCCCCTCGCTTGTTTGAATCCTTTGATGAAAGTCGGAGAAGCGATCGCAGATCCGCTCTTCATTCATCAACTCGCCACCCCAACAGAAGCACGCCAAAAAGTGGAAGCTATGTTAGAGAGAGTCGGATTGACTCCCGTAACTGAATATTATCACCGCTACCCTCGGGAACTATCGGGAGGACAACAACAGCGCGTCGCGATCGCCCGCGCCCTCATCGTCCAGCCCCAACTCTTAATCTGCGACGAACCCGTGAGTATGTTGGATGCCAGCGTGCAAAGCCAAGTTCTCGACTTGATGCAAGAGTTAAAAGATGAATTTAATCTGACCTATCTTTTTATTACTCACGATCTTTGGGTGGCGAGATTTTTATGCGATCGCATTGCCGTGATGAATGCAGGGAAAATCGTGGAAATGGGCGAAACCGAACAAATCTTTAGCGATCCTCAACATCCCTACACGAAAACCTTATTGAATGCCGCCCCTTTATTAGATGCAAAATCCCCTAAATCTACCGAATCTGAAAGACTTTGAACAACTTGTTCCGCAAATTTGCGGAGGAATTGCGCGATCGCGCATTCCGTGTTTTTAGGGATGTAAATCACAACAATATTGCGATCGACACCGTATAAATCGCAATATTTGGGCAGTAGAAAGCATAATTATTTTGTCAAGTTCATAATTTCCTTAAAAAAGTCCAGAGAAATATAAAGAGTTAGTCAAGAAGCTATTTTGCGGTTGCTTTTCCCAAAAATTCCCCGTATCTTGATAAATAAGCGCAGGGAAAACTTCTTACAGGGTGTTTCAAGAGCGTCTCCGCCAGACAAAAAAATATATAAATATTTGAGTCGGGAGAAGCGGGATTTTGCAAAAAGCAATAACCTCAAGCGTTATTCGCGACTTCTACTCAACTGCATAACCTAAATCGCGCAACCCCCCCTTCTTGAAAAAAATAAACTAAATCTTCTAGCAATATCGAGGTATTAACCATGACCGTTCAATCCACTCTCTTCTCTAAAATCACAAAAGCTGCGATCGCTCTCCCCATAGTTGCCACAAGTATTGCTGCTGGTCTCGCTTTCAATACTGGCTCTGCTGAAGCTGGCGGTCTATCTGGAACTTTTCAAATCAACGGCTTTAGCAGCTTGATTGAATTGTCAAACGAGGGAATTGATTTTGTCCCCAATCCTCTGTTTGGTTTAGCGGATGATGCTCCGACTGAAGTACAACTCACCGCTCAAACCGGAGATTTTGCTACCTTTAATAGCGCTTTTATTGCAGACCTCATTCCTGTTGACCTTTCTCCTATCAACCCATTCTTAGATTTGAGTACTGGGGCTCCTGCACCATTCTTCGCCAACGAGCAAGATGGCGAATCTACTTTTAGCGTCACCAAAAACTCTGGCTTACTGGTTGCACAAGAAGACTTCGGCGTACTCAGTCTCTCCGTGGAGTTGGATGGATTATTTGACCACCTTGGCGAAATGTCTAAAGGTCAAGCTATCTTAACTTTCCAAATCGCTGAAATTGGTATCACAATTGAAGATTTTGAAGCTCGTCTTGCTGGTGGAGAAGTCTTTGATGATGTGACCTTCTCTGGTGCGGCTTTCACCGCAGTGGCTGAAGTCCCCGAACCCGCAACTATCTTAGGATTATTAGCTGTTAGCGGACTCGCTGGAACTTCCATTCGCAAGCGTAAAGCTGACGCTTAAGGCGCGTACTATCTCTAAACTGCAATTGTAAAAGCAAGAAACCCAACTTTTTGAAAAAGTTGGGTTTTCTCAATTTTAAAACTTCTGTTATACTAACCTTTACATTCCGATACAAATTGCGGGAAATACTGAGACCAATAAAGGGTTAATTGTCAACCCCGAAGAGGCACTTTGCAAAGTGTCACGTACCGATCTAGACCGCAATCAAGAAATCGTCATAATCTAATTGTGTGTGAGGAAAAGCAACAACGAGAAAAGAATCTGGGGTCGAAACACGGCAAGACTCCCAACCTCTTTTTAAGTTGAAATGATGCGTGAGTGACTGGGAGCGACCTTGATTTGAGGTCGCTCCCTACTTTTGTAGATATTTTTATAGATTATTTTGCAGTTTTGGCCAGAGGAAAAGCTAAATCTCCGACTTTACTGGTTTTCAAACCTGTACTGACGAGAGCTTCAACAAATTTCACAGCAGTCCCAACCCCATCAATGACAGGAATCCCGAGTTTCTGGGAAATAGAGTCAGCCAAATCTGCCATTCCCGCACAGCCCAATACGATCGCACCACATTCATCTTCTTCTAAAGCACGACAACATTCAGCCAGAATCATATCTCCAGCTTTTTTATTTCCTTCCAAGTCCAAAACTGCGAGATTCGTCCCTCGAATGCGGCTGCAAAATTTTGTCATACCGTAATTTTCCAGCAAATGTGCCGCAATAATTTTCGTGCGGCTGAGGGTCGTAACAATTGAAAAACGGGTGGAAATCATGCTGGCTGCGTGCATGGCAGCTTCAGCAATCCCGATCGCGGGACCGGTGGCCAATTCTCTGACCGCAAGGAGTCCGGGATCGCCAAAACAGGCGATGACATAACCATCGACTCCTGCAAGTTCTCCCGATCTCACTTCTGCAAGAATGCCGGGGATACTCATGGCTTCATCATAATGGTCTTCAATGGAAACAGGGCCGTCTTGAGGGTTGCAAGCAATAATTTCCGTACCGGGAGAAGCCACGGCTCGAGCAACTGCACCGATTTTCTCGGTCATGCTGGCGGTGGTATTGGGATTAATAACTTTGATTTTCATAAGTGGGCACGATCGCTTTTACAATAGAATAAAACTATTTGGGTTAGAGGACATTATGTTATAGAATCTGAGAATTCTCATTGCAGTTTCAAGGATTTTACTATTGATAATTTAGCCTAAATTGTTAAGAAAAAATTCTGCGATCGCACGAGCATAACAGAGCTATCTCAAATTTAAGTTCTATAGTTGACCAATTTTTTGGGATTTAAACTCATTTAATTGACATAATGGATATTACAATCCGATTGGCAAAATCAGAAGAAATAGAAACAATTCTCGATATACAATCTGAAGCTTTAAGAATTCTTTCTCGAGAAGATTATACAGAACAAGAAATTGAAGCAATCATTCAAACGCAGGCTAAAGCAAGAGGACATCAAGAAATTATTTTTGTTGCAGAATTAGATGATATTATTGGCTTTTCCTGCCTGTCGGCTAATTCACAACAGATTCATGGTATTTACGTTCATCCCGATTGCGTCCGTCAAAAAATCGGCACAAAATTACTGCAAGCTATCGAAGAAGCAGCTATCGAAAAGAGATATAGAGAATTATACGTCACTTCTTCTCTTACTGCTATTCAATTTTATCAAGCTAACGGTTATAAAAAGAACTTTTCTTATCATTTGCAGTTGAATAATAGCTCGATTTCTGTGGCAATGATGTCCAAACAGTTGATTCCTCTAACTACCAAAGAAAAAACAATACGGGTGCTGGTAATTTTAGCGATCGCGATCTTTTTTCTTGTTTTTTTCCTTTGGTTATTTTTTTAATCTTTGTGATCCTGTGAAACGTTCCGATTTCTGATTGATATGCAATAAGTGCAATTGAAGCATTAAGTTTTTTAACATTTTGAGAGTGAATCGTCTTTAACCTTGAGAGATTGCGGTAAGAGTAACCCAAGCCCAAACTTATCGTGTTGTATGAATGTTCTCATAAATATTTGGAGGCGAAGATCGAGATTCACTCGCATTTTAGTTTTAGCGATCGCCACCCTAACGCTCTGCCTCGCCTTCATTTTGCCTGTTTTGACCCAGCAGCGCGTCAAAATCACCGTGATGATGCAGGCACTCGAAGCTGCACAATGGCAACCTATCGAGGAACAATTTGAGAGTGAAAATCCCGATATCGACCTCGAAATTATCGAAGCGCCTAATGCGACTAATCTTGTAGAAGACCTTTATACTTCTGCTTTTCTCTTGGGGGATTCCCCCTACGATTTAGTTTATCTCGATATCGTTTGGGTGCCGAAATTTGCTGCTGCCGGTTGGCTACAAGCGATTGATGAATTTGTTGCTGAAGATGACTTAGAAGATTTTTTAACAGGGGATGTCAATGGCGGCAAGTATCAAGATGAATTATATCGCATGCCATTTCGATCCGATGGTGGGATGCTATATTATCGCAGCGATCTGTTAGAAGAAAATGGCTACAATCCCCCAGAAACCTTTGCAGAATTAATTGCAATTTCTCAAGATTTGCAAGAGAAAGGAATTGCTAAATGGGGTTACGTTTGGCAGGGAAAACAATATGAAGGACTTGCCGCCATGTTTGTGGAAATTCTTGAGGGATTTGGGGCATATTGGGTGAATCCAGATACTTTAGAAGTCGGACTCGACTCAGACAATGCGATCGCGGCGGTAGATTTTCTTCACAATCTCATTAAGGATGGTATTTCGCCTCCCGGTGTCACCACTTATGCAGAAGAAGAAACACGCCGACTTTTCCAAGGCGGAGAAACCGTTTTTCTGAGAAACTGGCCTTATGTTGCAGGACTGGCTTCGCAATCAGACATTGCGGGCAAATTTGCCCTCAAACCGATGGTACACCAACCCGGATATCAGAGCGGAGCTTGTCAAGGAGGTTGGGGACTGGGAATGTCCGCAACAACAAAGCATCCCGAGGAAGCATGGCGAGTAATTGAGTTTATCAGCAGTGAAGAGACCCAACAAGAATTTGTCTTGCAAACGGGATATTTACCCAGTCGGCGATCGCTTTTTACCGATCCCGCGATCGTTGCGAAATACAGTTACTATCCTCAACTTTTAGAAGTCGTTGAAAATTCCGCACTCCGTCCTCCGATCGCGCAGTATGCCCAAGCCTCGGATATTTTACAACGCTATTTGAGTGCAGCATTAACGAATACTTTGAGTGCAGAAAAAGCGATGAAAGCGGCTGCTTCTGAAACTCGCCGTTTATTAGCACGATAGCTTATCAATTTGTAGTTATCCATCACCCATTACTGAAAATATGGAAACAGACAGCATTCGGAAACGAGAAAAACAAACAGGCTGGCTATTAATTACTCCTGCTCTACTGATTTTAGCTTTTGTCTTTTTGTACCCCATTGCTCGCGCCTTTTGGTTGAGTTTATTTACCCAAAATTTAGGAACTCAACTAGAACCCGTTTTCTCGGGTTTGAATAATTATGGCAGAATGTTGGGCGACGGACGATTTTGGCAAAGTTTGTGGAATACAAGCGTTTTTACTGCGATTAGTATTTCCCTTGAATTAGTTCTCGGTATGACCTTCGCTCTCGTCCTCAATCAAGCCTTTTTTGGTAGGAGTTTGGCAAGGACTGCCGCCCTAATTCCTTGGGCATTGCCAACAGCGATTATGGGACTTGCGTGGGCATGGATTTTTAACGATCAATATGGTGTTGTTAACGATATTTTGTTTCGTTTAGGCATTATTAACGAAGCCGTAACATGGCTGGGAGAGCCAACCCGAGCAATGTTTTCCTTAATTATTGCCGATGTTTGGAAAACAACACCCTTTATTGCTTTAATTTTATTAGCGGGTTTGCAATCAATTTCTAGCGATCTCTATGAAGCTC
Organism: Spirulina sp. LEGE 11439; assembly: GCF_059821285.1. Taxonomy (NCBI): domain Bacteria; kingdom Bacillati; phylum Cyanobacteriota; class Cyanophyceae; order Spirulinales; family Spirulinaceae; genus Spirulina; species Spirulina sp. LEGE 11439. The sequence continues at coordinate 67,565 of NZ_JCAMRX010000013.1, read as the reverse complement.
ATGCGATTGATGGTGCAACGCCAGTGCAAAGTTTTCGACAAATTACCCTACCGTTATTAGCCCCACAAATTTTAATTGCTCTCCTGTTCCGATTTGCTCAATCTTTTGGCATATTTGATTTAGTACAAGTCATGACAGGAGGAGGACCGGCGGGATCGACAGAAATGGTTTCTATTTATATCTATGCAACCGTGCGCCGTTATTTGGATTTCGGTTACGGTGCGGCTTTGGTAGCAGTCACATTCTTGTTATTAGTTTTAGCCGTTGCGATCGCAGCTTTTTTCTTATCCAAGTCCCGCATTAACATCTCTGGAGAACGATAAATCATGACTGCAACTGATTCTACAACGCAAAAATCTCTCAATTGGAAAAAGATATTACTCTGGGCAGGAGTGATTTTCATGATTTTATTTTGTCTCGCACCTCTGCTTTGGCAAATTTTGACCTCGCTGAAAACTAATGATGCGATCGCACAATTACCAACTGTTTATTTTCCTAATTCCCAAGAACTGACTCTCGATCATTACATTATTTTGGGAGGAAAATTTCTGCGTTATATGTTCAATAGTGCTTTTGTTTCTTTTGTCTCAACTTTGATTTGTTTGGCAGTTGGTGCACCCGCAGCATATACCTTAGCACGATTGAAAATACCGGGAGAGAAAATTATTCTAGCTTGTGTTCTTGTTGTCAGTCTTTTTCCTTATGTTCTTCTCTTTTTAGGATTATTAGAACTGGTGAAATTTTTTGGCTTAGGGAATAATTATATTGCTCTAATCATTCCCTATACAGCGATTAATTTACCCTTAACTATTTTAGTGCTGAGGAGTTTCTTTCAACAACTCCCCAAAGACTTAGAAGATTCTGCTCGAATTGATGGTTACAATACGATCCAAATGTTACTACAAATTGTTTTGCCGATGACAATACCGGCATTAGTGACAACAGGAATTTTGGCTTTTATTTTTGCTTGGAATGAGTTTATTTTTGCGCTTACTTTTATTACAAGAGACGCATTACAAACTATTCCCGTTGCTGTTTCTAAAATTGGAGGTGCGAGTGCTTTTGAAATTCCTTACGGTCCGATCGCAGCTGCAACAATTTTAGGAACTTTACCGCTTATTATCTTGGTGCTTGTCTTCCAACAGCGTATCGTTCAAGGGATTACTGCTGGTGCTGTCAAAGGCTAAATCAATAGTTTACTTTGACAACCATCTTTCTTTAAACTTTATCTATTTTTCTCGACAATAAGATTATCATGGCTACACTAAAATTACAAAGTTTACGCAAACAATTTGCTCCCAATGTTGTTCCTGTTAAAGATATTAGTTTAACAGTAGATGATGGGGAATTTTTAACATTATTGGGACCTTCAGGATGCGGCAAATCGACACTACTACGCTTAATTGCAGGTTTAGAACAACCTACAGCAGGGCAAGTTGTTGTCGGGGAAAATAACTTAACTAATACTCCTCCAGGCGATCGCAATATGGCGATGGTTTTTCAAAGTTATGCCCTTTATCCTCACATGACAGTTGCTGAAAATATTGCGGCTTCATTGAAAATTCGCAAAACCCCGAAAGCGGAAATTAAACAGCGTGTCGGTACTGTTGCCGAGACATTAGGACTCTCCCATTTACTCGATCGCAAACCGGGTCAACTTTCCGGGGGACAGCGCCAACGGGTTGCTCTGGCTCGCGCTCTAGTGAGAAATCCAGAGGTGTTTCTGCTTGATGAACCATTAAGTAATCTAGATGCACTATTACGAGAACAGGTTAGAGAAGAACTCAAGCAGTTGTTTGAAACACAAAACAAACCTGTTGTTTATGTAACTCACGACCAAACCGAAGCAATGACATTATCGAGTAAAGTTGCCGTGCTTCTCGATGGGTTAGTGCAACAACTCGATCCTCCCAGTCGCATTTATACCCATCCTGCTAATAAATTTGTAGCGGGTTTTGTGGGCAGTCCTCAGATGAATTTACTTTCCTTGAATTGTCAAGGCGATCGCGCGATTTTAGGCGCTTTTTCTCTGCCTTTACCTTCCTTGTTTCCTCAACCCGAGGCGATCGATATCGGCATCCGTCCGGAAGATTTAAGACTGGCTACAGAAGACGATAAAATTACTGTTAAAGGTGATGTATTTTTAGTCGAACACTTTGGTCGAGAATTACTTGCAAGTGTCAAAATTAGCGGTTCAAATGATACTCTTCGCATTCTCATCGACCCCGATCGCCAATGGGACAAAGAAGGGATTAAATTAGCTGTAAATCCCGATCGCATTCATTGGTTTGATGCAAAAACAGGCGATCGCTTGAATCAGTGAACAGTTATCAGTTATCAGTTATCAGTAATCGATCGGCGATCGCGTCAATTTCTGCGACTAAGCGATCGTTGTGCCAATTATCGGCCAAATGTGCTGCGATCGCGCATCCTCCCGCTCCGACTCCTTCTTTCACATAACCTCTCTCGTAAGCGCGAAAATTCTCGAAGCGAGAGTGAGTGAAATTGAGTTGTGTGGCTAAAAGGGGAACTTCTGCGATCGCTTCTGCCAGTCCAATTGTGTCCCCTGTTGTATCTTCCGCTACCCATCGCGTGGTTCCGACAACAATGCGATCGGGTTGCCACGACAACGAATACATTTCTGCAAGAGAATTTAACAGGGCGTAAACTGCCAGCATTTGCGTACCTCCTGCCAACAAAACCCCACTCTGGCGACTGACTGCGATCGCCATTCCTGCAACAGCAATTTGCATGGGATCCCCCACCGCAGCCACCAATTTGAGGGGATCGCGATCGGAAATTTGCTTTAATCCCTGTTGGACGATCGCCCATTTTTGCCCGTGATTACAACTCGGATGAGAACTATTCACTTTTCCTTGTGCTGCAACACCTAACCCTGTGAGAATGCTTAATGCAGTTGTCGTTCCTCCTACAACGCATTCCCCAATTATTAAATAACTATCTTGTAATTGTTGAGATAGTTTTTCACCCCAAAATAAACCGCGATCGAGCAAATTTTTCACAATGGACAACGGGAGTGCTTTTCCAGTAGAAACACAACTTGCAGGTTGTCCTCCTAACGCGATCGCAGGCACGGCTGGAGGTTGAGGTAAACCCGCATCAAACAACCAAATGGGGATTTTTAAAGTTTCTACCACTGCCCGAGAAATGAGGACGGGAGAGGCACCGACATGAAGGGGAGGGAGAGAATATTGCGGATGAGATTTAACGCCATTGACAAGGAATTCAGCATCAGCGATCGCAGTATATTTTCGGTCTTCTGAAGTGGCCCCAGCCGCAGAAATCCCTTCAATCAATCCCGTTTCTGTAAAGCCCAAAACACAAGCAAAATGAGGCAATTTTCCGCGATATTGCTCGAGCCAGCTTTCTCCTTTTTCCTGTTGCGTGTAGATTTTTATCAAGTTTGTTTCTGGTTATTTATTTTTAACTGTAGCAAGCAAAGAAGTTCGTTCTATAGCGAACTTCTTTGATAAAATCGAGATTACTTGTTTATGCTCGATGATAACTGCAAACAGAAGGTTTATCTCCTTCATTATCTGGAACTGACGTATTATAGCAAGTCCATTTGATTTGTAAAAATAGTAGTATTTAACAAAATTCTCATCATCAATTGTGGAACGGGCATCTTGCCCGTATTTGGGTTAATCAGAAACAAGCATCTTGCTTGTTTCACTCATTTACAATTCATTTGGTTTTGCTATAGCAGGTAAAACAGATACTGAGATTGGATAAAACTGTGATATAATATTGTATAGGTTAGGTGCTGCTTACCCATAGTAATTGGATATTGTTATCGCTGTAGTTCTTATAACTTTATACGAGAAATCAGAGATTTATTTCTCAAAAGAGCGAGAATAAGACAGATTTTTTGAAAGTTTCAATTTTATGGATTTTCAATACTTAAGAAAAATTTATAATTAAGGAATCTAGATTTAATGGATTTTTTATTGATTAATCAAAGACTCAAAGATTTAGAGCATAATATTCGTGCAGATATGGAATTACTTAATGAATTTGAGGCAGAATTGAGATATGAAACAAACCCTCGGATCAAAGCACGCCATTGCAAAGAAATTGAGCGACAACAAGAATCAATTACTAAATATAAAAAAGAATATGCTGAACTCAAAACAGAATTAGATAATTCTCAAGAATCATTGGCTCAGGTACAGAATATAGATTGTCAATTAGAACAGATGAATTCTAAATTAATTGGGTGCAGGATTTCGCTCAGACCAGAGTTGAGCTAAAGTTAAATCATAGCAAAATATTTTCATATTACCAATTCCTTCACTACCATCACGAGCGATATTTACATTAAAATTATATCCTTTATCTACTACGTTAATAATTAGCTTTCCAGGTGCATTATAAAGCTCTTGAGAATTAGAATTAAATAATGAAATCGCAAGATTTTTTTGAACATCGCGCTCTTGTAAATCACGTTTCATACTCATTATTAAACGTTCTGTTTCAATTTTCAAAGCACTTTTATCTTCCTCAAACTGCCTCAGTTCTTCAATTCTTCTATTGATTTCATTAAGATCGGCTTTAGTATCCAAATAAAGAGATTGAAGTTTAGTATGTTCTTCTAACGCTCCATGAGTTTGCAAGATTTCTAATAACAATGCTCTTTCTGTTGTTTTGTGTCTAATAATATCGTTTTTTTTATCTATTAATTCGCTAAGTTTGTTGATTTCAGACTTAAGAAACTCTTGACGATTTTGAACAATTTCATGATGAAATTGAGCTACATTCTCTAACCTACGAATAACTAAATTGGGTAATTCAATGCCAGCACTGTGATAAAGATTAATCAATTCATTTCTATCAGGCTCATTTTCTTGTTCTAACGAAGATAAATAGCATTCCTTTAATCTTTTATTGATTAAATTTTCATTAGTTGCATCATGAATTTCTCGAGTTAAACGATCTGCATTTTGCTCAAGTTCATGATATTCAGGATAAACCTGAAAATTACGTAAATTGGCTTCTTTTGCATTTAGTAGTTGTTCAGTTTGAACTTTATAGGCTTCTAATTCTCCTAAATTTCCCACAATTGCACTTCTTGCACCTTCTTCCGTTGTTTTTTTCAGTTTCTTAATATTGTCGAGAAGTTTTTTTCGATCTTTTAAACGTTGTAAATTCCGTGAATATTCCCAGCCAAGACCTAATAAAAAAGAATTGTTGATTTGTTTATCCCATTCAACTTGTTTTCTATGATGTTCAAAAGGAGTGGAATAAGCATCCCTACCACGACGAATAAAATACGGAATTAGACTTCTAAATGTTGGAGAGAATTGTCTATCTTTGCTATCAATAGGTAAGCTAAAAACAAAATCACCTAAAATGGCTTTCCAAGAGTCTAATTTTAAAATATTTTTCCCGTTTTGTTGTTTAGGTTGAATTTTCCAATCAGTTGTCTCTCCTTCTATTTCTATTTGTGATGGTTTATCAATACTGCGAGTGGCTGTGATCGTTGAGTTAGCTAAAGTTATATCTAAACTGAAAGTCCATCCTGGAAGATAAGATTTATGAAGTTTGTTTTTTCTATCTATATTTGCCCCTAGACAAAAATGAATAATTGCAATTAAAGTCGATTTACCCAGACCATTGCGTGAGTCTTTTTGATCTGAAACTTCTGTGCGATCTGCTAATATGACATTAAAGCCCGGCTGAAATTCAACCGTTTTGAACAAAGATTGATTGGCCTTGACAGAATGAATCAGCATGAGTTTTTCCGGAGTAGTCCTTCCTCTAGTTCTATTGCACCAATCATATACAACAAATCGAGAGTCAAAATAAAACGCTCAAATGTAGCAAATTCTGGTCGTGCAGATACTTCGTTCCAGAGTGCTGTCACTGTCTTTGATTGGTCTAAGTGTACTAATATTATACCACCTAAACCTAAAAATGAATTTTTTACTGGTATGTGCTTAGTTGGCAAAATCATTTTTCAAAAATCTCACATCTTTCAAAGAAATAATATAATACAGCCAATCCTGCTGCTTTGGTAATATCATTTGGTTTAGAATGACTAGAAAAAGAAAACTCGTAAAGTGCTTGAAATAACTCATCACCTTCTAAACCTTGATCCCGAAGATCATTGTATCGTTTAACAAAACCTGCTTTAAGTTTTTCTGGAAGGTTGGGTGTTATAGAAATATATTTTACAATAAAATCTTCAACCATTTTTACTTTACTACTACCATTTGTTAATAAAAATTGTACAGGAGGAGTTAATTTATTCTTGTTCATTTTTTCTCTTGGAGGTGTAATACGATAATCTTGCTCTGAAATTGTATCTATCATATCAATAATGCCTAAAGTAACAATTTCCAGTTCCCTAAAACTAATGTTACCTATTGCTTCCCATAGATTTTTTCCATAGCCCCTACTAATTTCATTCAATTCCTGTCGATCTTTCTCGATTCGATTTTTAATCTCATTAATATCTTTTTTTATCTTTTTCGATTTTTTAATATCAGTTGCTAATCTTAATTGATCTTCATAATCTTTTAGGAGATGCACATCCTGTGAGAGATTGTCTTTTAAATCTTGTTGCCTTTGCTCAAACCAATCCACTACTTGTTAACTCCTCAACATAGTTATTACATAATTATAGGGTATTTGGAAAAGTTGGTAATATAATCGCTGGTTTGATTTGTACAAATGATCGCACACGACGACAGCAAATTCAGCGAGATGCTAACCCACCAGAGAGGCGATCGCAATACCTAATAATCATACTCAACCAAGGCTTGAATCCAGTCTGGAGGGCGAGGAATGGGATTTTTGAGGCGATCGAACAGTAATAATGCCACTAGATGAACCGAAAATAAGTAGAGAAGGCTATGTAAAACAATCAGCACAAAAGCGATCGCTTGAATTAAGCCAATATCTGGCTGTGCTAAAATTCCGAACTTAATAAATAACCAATCCAACCATCTTGTAATTTGGTTAATGACATAAAGCCAAGCATTTTCTCCAAGAAAAATCGAAATTAAAACAACGCGAAAAAAAGAACCAAATGTTCCTAAAATCGTTCCCAATAAAATTGAAAAATACCAACTTCCTCGCCGCTTCCAAACCATCCCCAATTGAACGCCCATGACCGCATAAGGAATGGTATACATAATACTGCGCGTCGGTCCCATCAAAACCGATAATAATAATCCCGAAATGAGGACCCCCATCCAAGCGGCTCTATTTCCGCGACGCAAATAGAGTAAAGCGATGGGAATGGGAAACAGAAGTTGCAGAATGGGACCGAGAGGGAAATAATAATTAATCAGCCACATTAAACTCGCCGCACTGGACAAAAAGGCCGTCTCGACCATCACCAGAGAAGTGGCGTGGCGATCGCGAGACTGAGAGGGAGGCAATCGCCGCGATCGCTCCTTTACCGACACATTTTGCGCTTCCTCTCCCGCATCAACCCAGTTCGTTTCGTCCATACAAACAAAAAACAACCCAATTATTAACTAATCGTTTTTTCTAATCTTTGCTTGTCCGGAATTCTGAGAATATCGTGATCGCGCTGAATTACCCCTTTTTTCTCTAACTTAGTGAGAACGCGAGTCACGGTTTCCCGTGCCAAACCGCTCAAACTACTTAATTCTCGGTGGGGAAGGTTGGGAATTTCAATCCCTTGCTTGCCTTCTTTGCCTTGTCCTTCCGCTAAAAATAACAGGGTATCGGAAACCCGAGACATACTATCGGCTTCTCTGAGTCTCAAGCGGCGGTTGACTTGACGCAACCGGGTGGCCATGAGTTGAGCCAAACGCACTCCGGCTAAAGGCTCTGTGGTGATGAGTGCGACAAAATCTTGAGCGGGGACGCTGCTAATTTTGGTGGTCGTCAAGGTAATCACATCCGTAGAACGCGGGACTTCTTCCAAAGCGGCCATCTCGCCAAAGACTTCTCCTTTGCCGATAATGTTCAGGGTCACTTCTTTGCCGTCGATATTGTAGGTGCGGATTTTCACCCAACCATCCACGATAAAATAGACTGAGCCGCCCCAGTCATTTTCTAAAAGAATGACTTGGTTGGGCGGGTGGCTGCGGATGACAGCATGATGAACGAGCTTATCGAGAGCATTATCCGGTAGCCCTTGAAAGAAGGGTGCGGCATCAATAAGTTCTTGAATATCGGGGTTGGTTTCGCGGGAATTAGTTCCGTCCATGAGGCAAGAGTTGAACGAGCGTAAACGTTTCGGTTGTCCTGCCCGAGGGCGAGGCGATCGCAAACGTTCACAAGTTATTATGCGCTAATTGCGCGGTTAGTGTTGCAAAAATCTGAAAATTCTCCATTTTTTTTGGAGATCTCCACCAATTCAACTTAACTTTCCTTGCTAACAAGGGATTGAATAGTATAAGAAGAGTAGCATAAAAAACAAAACGCCGAGTTTATCGATCGTTTTTGCTGAGGCTGTTGCCTTCTTTGCAGTGCTGTGAGCGATTTAATTTAAGGATTTGCGGTGATTTCATACAACGATATTCAAGCTCTTATCGCCGAAATTGACGAGGTTCTGCCTCGGCAGTCGGAACGGGTCGAGACCGCCGAGGGGTTGTTGACTGAGGATAATCGTATTGAGAGGAGCAGGCAACAGGCCGTGTTAGAGAAAGTTCGCGGGTACTTGCTGTCCCTGCGAAATCAAATCGAGGTCGCGCCTTCTGGCTCCTCTCAACTGCAAGGAGAAGAACAACAGACAGCCAATGCGATCGCTTCTGCGGTGATGGCACAGTTAAATATTCGCCGCCAAGATTGGCTGCAACCCCTCCACGCTGAAGTCGCAGACCTGCGACGGCATCGCGAATCCCTTGTACAGGAAATTCGCGCTTTAGAGGGGCAGCATTTGCAGTTAATGTCGGATTTCCTGCAAATTCTTCTCGGACGGTGTAGCAAGGCACTCCAACATGAATTCTCTCTCTCTCTCGAAAAGTTTGAGGCTCAGTTATGGCAACTGCAAGATTCTCGCGACGAGAAGGCTGCTTTTACCCCGCTCAAACACCTCGATCGCCTGCAAAAAATGCGATCGCTCCAGCAACAGGCCGATTTCCTCGTACTTAATCTCGATCGCACCTTCCACAAGGTTTTTGAGTCGTTGGAGGGGGACATGCAAAGCTATCATCAATCTCTGTCTCGGGGGATTGAGGAAATGCACGCATTGGGACAACAAGGGCAAACCGTGCTAGCTGCTTATTTGCAACGCCTCAATCCGGAGCAGGTCGGGCCAATTCAGCCGTTAGAAGAAATTGAAACCCCATTCCGCGATCGCTCTCTGGAGGAACCTTCCCCGCAACCCAGCGATTCCGAAGAGACACAAACTGCGGCCATGGCCATGTTTCCCTTCGCGGGCATGGAAATTCCGCCCGCACCCACGACACAAGCATCCCTACGAGATTGGGAATTAGACGAGGAGAATGAGGCGCTAGAGCCTGTTGATGCTCTATTCCAAGTCGATCTCGCAGGAGAGAATGATGCTGATGAAGGTCTCGAGGCATGGGAAGCATGGGACGAACATCTGTTTCATTCCGATGAGTTGATGCAGGCAGGAGAAGAGGAGAAATCGACCTCGATCGTCCTGACTCTCAAGGAGGCAGAATTAGAGGAGTTATCCGCCGAAGAGCCGCCCGTTCGCGATCTATTTGCAGGCTTGGCAGATCCGGCGATCGCGACGGAAGAACCCTCTGTTATTCCTGTTCTCTCTCCAGATGCTCCACCTCCTAGTGTTGAGGTGGAACTATTCGGCGAACCAGCACAGGAGGAAAGCGACAGCATTGCGATCGCAGCAGAGATTGCTCCAGAATTAGAACAAGAGAACTTAGACGCTGACGCTCGATCTTTAGATGAGATTGTTGGCGAGACGATTGCCTCTTTGACGGAACTTTTAGACGAAAAATCCGAACAGTCGGAGTCAGCAGAAGCCGTTGTCGAAGAGGAAACTCTCGTCGTTGGAGCAGGGGAGACATTATTGGCAACTGATGAGGTGAAACCCCAACCACAAGAAGATTTAGAAGCACTGCTCGACTCTGGACAACTGAAAACCCTGACGGAGGATTTAGCCAATTTTGAAGGAAATTCTACAGTTTCAGAGGTTGATATCTCTCCGGTAAACATTGAAGAGACGACTCTAGAACCAGAAATTCAGCCGGCTATTGACTCGAAAGAAGCGATCGCGGATTCTTCCGAGTCAGAGATTGTTGTTGAAGTAAAAGACGAAGAAGCCAGTTTAACAAGATCGGGCGATCGCGAAATTCATCTCGATTCTCCCGAAATTGATGCGGCAATGGAAATTGACGAATCTTTCGAGGCAGCCTTTGAGGAGGAAATCATTAACGAAGGGGATGAAGATTGGATGCTTCCCGAAACTGCGATCGCCACAGAAACAGACGCGATCGCACTTCCTCCCTCAGCCATCTTGACTTCTCTGGCGGATTTGCAGTGGCAAGAACAGATATCAGTCACCAGTCACCAGTCACCAGTCACCAGTCACCAGTCAACAGTCACCAGTTACCAGTCAACAGTTACCAGTCAACAGTTACCAGTCAACAGTCACCAGTCAACAGTCACCAGTCAACAGTCAACAGTCACCCCTGCTTCGGCTTCTTCTCTTGGTAAGGAAAGGGTCAACCAACAACAATTAGAAATTGTGGTTGATGATGATTTTGAGTCATTATCTTCCAAACAGGTATTGACGGCTGCAAGGACAAGCAAAAATCCCGTACCTGCTATGCGTTCTCCTAAACCAGAAAAAACGTTCTCCTCTAATGAAGATTTGTGGGATAACCCAGAAACTCATCGGGATGACGTTTCTCGGCCTCAGGACGCTAAAGAATCTGCACAGAACTCTCAAGCGATTGAGAATACCAGTCCATCGGTCACAGAAATTGTTACCGATCCTTGGGGCGAAACCTCAAATTCTTCGGAAAGGAAACAGGACAAAGGTTAAAAAATTCAATCTTCCCAACGGCAAACCTTCGTATTCAACGATCGATATTGTTCATTGTTCATTGAAATGGCTCATTCTTGGTATTTGGGGATTGATTTTAGCGCGTCGGGCATTGCGGCAATTCTGTATGATTGTCAGCACGATTGCTCTTACTCTCTTTACTGGTTGCAGTCAGAAAAATTGGGCAACTCAACTGAATCTCCTACTTTTATTTTGCCTCTTGGATCGCCAAGAGAGAAACAAGAAACGGACAAGAAAATTCTCTCTTCTTCAATAGCGATCGCACCCATTCCATCTTATTTTCAGAAGGCAATTCCCTGTTACAATCGCCAGTCGCGTCAATGGGAACCCCAATTCGATCGGGCTGGAAAAAATGTTGTTTCTCTGTATCAGTTGCAGCAATCTTTGCAAGCACTTTTAGAAACACTCTCTCCCCACCAGTCCGCGTTTTATTGCGTTGGTACGGTGGAGTTATCAGAATATAACCTGAAAGCCGCTTTACTGGCACTAGAAGGCATTGTTGTGAATTGTTCTGCGGCTTGGGGCGACACTTACCGTTTTAATCTGCGAGAAGCCATTTTAAAGGCACAATTAATTGAGACTCCCGATCGCATTTTTTTCCTCGAAGAAACGATCGCGATCGGATTATCAGTCACCAGTCATCAGTCACCAGTCACCAGTCACCAGTCATCAGTCACCAGTCACCAGTCACCAGTCACCAGTCACCAGTCATCAGTTACCAGTTCGCAGCAAGGACTATTGATTCTACAGGGAGGCACGATCGCAACTGAGTTGGCATTAGTAGAAGATATGCCCTTGGAGAGTCTAAAACGCGAGGACTGGGCATTACGCGGGGTGGAGTACGGAGAGATCGATCTTTACCATGATATTTTTTTCCAGTTGCTTTATCCTCAGTGGTTGCCAGAACAAGCATTTTTACAGAATTTAAAGCTGGAGATTCCTCAACCCGGTGCAAGCGATCGCCCTAAACGCGATCGCGCGATGGTGGAATTAGAGAATTTTTCTGAAGGGCAATATTTATTAGAAACTGCAAAACGCGCTTTATTAATTTTACAGAAACAGACTGCTTTTGCAACTCATCTGGGTCATCAGGAATGGGGGGTGACGCGATCGCAATTAGAAGAAAAAATTCTCTTGCCTCTCTACGAACAATTGAATCGACAAATTAATGAATTACTCAGTCAAAAAGGTTGGCATTCCAAGGCGATCGTTCGCGTGTTTTGCAGTGGTGAAATGCTCGCTCTTCTGATGCCTTTTGGACAATCTTGGCTATCTCAGAAATTTCCGCAAGCTGCGATCGTTCCCCTACAAAGCAACAATAATAGTACGCTTATTGCTGAGGGGCTTTCACGCTTGCCTTTATTTCCTCAAATGCTCGATCGCTTGCACCATCAATATAGCGATTATTTTCTCCTCGCGGAATTATTGCGGGATCTGAGCGATCGCTCCCTTACTTTAGAAGAAATTATCAAATCTATCGAGCGTCGAGGGATTCCTCGTGCTTGTCTCTGGCGCATTCTGCCTTTTTTATCGGGACAATTGCCTGAAGGTTTGATTCCTTCTCCTCATGCCCAAGTCCGCATGACTGCGAAATCTCGAGAATTTCTCCCCTATTCGGCGATCGCTTCTGCTCCTCTTTTTTCCTCGCAACCCCCTCTCTATCATCCCAATGCTAAACAAGGAAAGCGCCTGCAACAATATCTGGCTTTTTTGTTAGCAACAAGCGTACAAAAGTTACAAGATCCTCTGGCGATTGATTTGGTGACTAGATTTGGAGTCAACAGCGAACTATAAAGTTTTGTAAAAAAAGTTCGCCACATTTCCCAAAATCCCCTCGATCGCCCCGAGAGAGATAACAGCAACTCTCTCGAACTTGTCATGAAAAACATCCTGCACAGAATTTACCACGCGATCTTCTGGTTGTGGAATCTGGTTTTCCTAATCGTCGTCTATGTCGGCATTTTACCTAAAATCGGCGTTCCTCTCGCGAAAGCCGTTATTGCGGGGGAAGTCGAACAAGAATTTCTCGTCACCTTGGTCGGTCTGCTTCTCATTCCTGCGATTTGTACTGCGATCGGCTGGCTGCGGTTTCGCAAGCGTCCTCTCGAACTCATGCGCTTATTTTACGGGGTAGAAGCGCCCTTAATTTTGTTCTGTCTCATTCGCTTATTTATTCTACGAGAATTAACTCCAGCCAGCACTCTTCTTCTGGGAACGGCGATCGCTTGTATCTTTGCGTTTGCAGGAGAATTATTATTTGGCTATTGCGGCAAATTAAGCGATCGCAATAAACTCTTGAGAAAATTTAAACAAAGCCTGTCATGGGTGCAAATTGCTTTTCACGGTTTAATGCTCTTTGTCGGGCTATATGTTGGCATTCTACTCTTATTTTACGCCCTTCCCGTCGCCGCCGCGATCGCCGAAGAAATCATTTCATTCCGTTGGGTTGGAGATATTTGGTATAGCCTCACCCATTACTTTTTTACGAGCTTGTGGACCCTGCCAACATTGGGACTTTTCTTCGGTCTTTCGGCAACGCTTTTCATTGCAATGCCTTCTGCTTTTGCTGCTTTATACGTGCATTCAGGACAGCGCGTTTTAAGAACTGCGATCGCCCAGCGAGGACGCATTCTCATTCTCTCGGTTGTCTTGGGTATTTTAACAGCATGGACATCAATTTTTCTGGCTTTTTCTCAACAACCACAGCTTGAAGCCTTTCAACTATTAGAAAATCCTGCTACTACTGATGCTCAGCGTCAAACTCTCTTACATCAGTCCGAAGACATTCGCAAGGGTTTACTCAATGCTTATCTTTTCTCCTATCGCTATTTAAGCCCTCAAGACAAGAGCAATATTCTTGCAGAAATTTATCGCAATCAATTCGATTTGTCCGAACCTATATCTCAAACTATCCAAAATTTTCATAATTTCCTGATTTCACCATTTCTCTATCAAGGAGAATCGAGCGATCGCAAAAAAGCCCAAAAACTTTATGCTCAGTTTTTCGATACGCCTTTACAAAAAAGAGAGCGTAAAGCGATTCAAAAAGCACTGCAATCGACAACGATGTTAGATGATGCTAAGGCTGGCGTTCTCAATATCAATCAAAAGAAAGTTTTGCTGAAAAAACAAGAAATAAATTTAACCGAGCATGGTGACTGGGCTGATGTTGAAATTCACGAAGTCTATCAAAATCAAACTTTTGATGAAGAAGAAATTTTCTATTCCTTTTCTTTGCCAGAAAGTGCTGTTTTAACTGGAGTTTGGTTGGGAGATACAGATAATTTATCTGCTCGCTTTCCTTTTCAAATTTCTCCACGAGGTGCTGCTCAAAAAGTGTATAACTCTCAAGTGAATCGCATTCGTCCTGTCGATCCGGCATTATTAGAACAAGTTGGACCGCATCATTATCGCTTGCGAGCTTTTCCGATTCCTCCTAAAGTTAGAACACGGGAATGGAACAGAAATCGCCCGACAAAAATGCACCTTTGGCTGACTTATCAAGTTCTCCGTCAAGAACAAGGATTTCCTCTACCACAGCTTGGAGAAAAGCGCAATATTTTCTGGACAAATAAAACCGATCGCTTTCGTAATGGTCAAGCAATTAAAGGCTTGGATAATGATTGGTTAGAAGAATTTTTAGCTGCATCTCCTTCAGAAGCAAAGGTGCATCAATCTTCTTTTGAAGGTTATAAAATTACAGCAGAGCCTTTAAGCGATCGCGATTATATTCTCCCTCAACATCAACAGTTTGCAATTATTGTTGATGGTTCTCGCAGCATGAACAAACATCGCGAGGAATTAGATCGAGCCTTACAATGGTTGCAAAAACAAGGGTTTTCTGATGGAAAAATAGAAAATAATGAGATTGATTTATATGTTACGGCATCGACGGGCAAGCAACCTCAAGAGTACGATCGCTTAAATCAATTCAATCTCAAACAACAAGTCTTTTATGGTACGTTGCCATTAAAAGAAATTCTGCGACAGTTTGCCACATTGCAAAGCGATCGCGTTTATGATGCCATTGTATTACTTACTGATGAAGGCAGCTACGAATTAGCCAAAGATAAAGGGGATTTGCCGACAATTTCTACACCGTTATGGGTAGTGCATTTGGGCGGTGAATTTCCTCCCGCTTACGAAGATAAAACCTTAAAAATCATTCAAGATAGTAATGGTGGAGTTGCCACTCAAATCCCTCAAGTTTTACGACGCATTGCAACCACAGAAACACTGCAAAAGGATACATCTTCACAGGTTGTTACTGTGGTGGATGGTTATGCGTGGATGATGGAAGAAACGATAGATTCTGCCAATAATGACGATCCTTTTGCTCCTTTAGCCGCGAGAATGTTAGTGCGAGGGTTGAGTCGAGAAAAAACCGACGATCGCCTTGCTCAACTCGATCGCATTCACGAGATCGCCAAACAGTATAAAATTGTTACGCCCTATTCTTCTGCGATCGTTTTGGTGAATGACGAACAGCGTCAAGCCTTGCAAGAAGCAGAAGCCTCCGCAGATCGCTTTAACCGCAGTGTTGAAGATGGCAAAGAACAATTACAATCTCCCAATAACCCGCTCTCGACTACCATTCCCGAACCGGGTATTGTTGTAGGATTGGGTGCGATCGCTTTACTTTTTCTTTCTCAACGCAAAATTTTGCGATCGGGTAACGGTTAATTGATTTTAGTAACAGAAATTTTGCGGTTAAATTGGAATAGTATGCTTTAAAGTCGGGGTGCGCGATCGCACCCCTAAACCCATGTCAGATAGTCAGAGTCAAGAACTCACCGCTAAACGCTTGAGCGTTCTAGCGGGAGCTTGGGGAAACCTAAGCTCCTAACCTGACCAGTCTAAGCGAGCAATCGCTACGTTATTTGAGTCAGGAAACCTACGAATGCGTGCCAGTTTGTAGCTCTTTCGTTAGCAATTAAACATCCGTAAAGAGTTAAGGAAGTGTTGTTAACTTAACAAGCCCAGATAACATTGACGAGGCAAACTTTACCCTGTTTTCAGGAGTTAACTCATGCGAGTTTTTGTATTAGATAAAAACAAGAAACCGTTAAATCCAACTCATCCAGCCAGAGCCAGAAAAATTCTCAAATCGGGACGAGCCAAGGTATTTAAACAGTTTCCATTCACCATTATTCTGCAAGATGTAGAAGGCGGTCAGACCCCGGTCGGGTTTCCCGACCTAGGGAATGCTGACCAAGAGAGAGGAGAAACCAATGGGTATCAGCTAAACAGGGTGATTGGACATGGCGAGGCAACCTCGCCGTCCCTCACCCTCAAGATAGACCCCGGTTCAAAAACAACAGGATTGGCGATTCTGCAAGGAAATCGAGTGATTTGGGGAGCAGAACTAACCCATCGCGGACAGCAAATCCGAGATCAATTAACCTCAAGACGACAGTTAAGAAGAGGACGACGTAGCCGCAAAACTCGGTACAGAAAACCCAGATTTCTCAACCGAAAGCGTCCGGAAGGTTGGCTTGCTCCGAGTTTAATGTCGCGAGTTCATAATATCCTCACGTGGGTTAAACGGCTTTGTCGAATCTGTCCGATATCTGACATTTCTCAAGAGTTAGTGCGATTCGACACTCAAGCATTACAAAACCCTGAAATCTCTGGTATTGAATATCAGCAAGGAGAATTATTTGGGTATGAAGTACGAGAGTATTTGCTCGAAAAGTGGAACAGAAAATGTACTTATTGTGGCAGAGAAAATATTCCCTTGGAAGTCGAGCATATTCATCCTAAATCAAAAGGAGGAAGTAATCGAGTTAGCAATCTAACCCTTGCTTGTCATCCTTGCAATCAAGCTAAAGGAAATCAAGAAATCAAAGACTTCTTATCGGGTAAACCTAATATTCTCAAAAGAATCTTAGGACAAGCAAAACGACCATTAGTAAACAGCACGGCAGTGAATTCGACTCGTTGGAAACTGTACGAGGAATTGAAGAAAACGGATTTACCTGTTGAGGTTGGAACGGGAGGATTGACCAAGTTTAATCGCACTCGCCAAAGTCTATCAAAGACTCACTGGCTGGATGCAGCTTGTGTGGGAAAATCCACCCCAGAGCAGTTAAAAATAGAGGTAGAAAAACCTCTGATAATTACGGCTAAGGGTCACGGAACGAGACAGCGATGCCGTCCTGATAAATACGGTTTTCCTAAAGCACATGCGCCCAAAGCTAAATTCTTTCAAGGTTTTCAAACGGGGGATATAGTTAAAGCCTCAATTCCTAAAGGTAAATATGCCGGCAATTATGTTGGTCGTATTGCCATTCGATTTCGTCCTTCTTTTCGACTTTCTACAGTTGGGAAGAAACCTTTTGATGTTCACCCTAAATATCTCAAAACGATTCACCATGCAGACGGATATGAATACACATTCAACCAATGATTCGCTTTGCTCAGTTTCTTCTCTTGGTGGCAGTTCCTCTCCCGCTAACCCTATCGGGTCTAACGGGAGTCCCCCTGCCACATCTTTGGATGGAACATCCCCCCCAAAATACACGGATCGTGATGAATTGACCCAAGCGATCGCGCGAGTCTTAGCGGATAAGTTTAATGTTATTGTTGGCTTAGATTCGGAAGCGATCGAGGTGATAGAAATGGCAACTTATCCTCATTATTCAGAACTGATTATTGCCCGTAAAGTGATTACAGTGATTGCCATTTTTTGTCTCATTTATTCAGCGTTTAATATTTTTGAATCGATTTTAATCGATCGCTTGCTAATTATCGGCTTTTGTGTTTCGCTTTTGACTATTTTAAGCGGTTTGGGTTTAATTGTATTTTTGGTGTTTGAGATATTTCAGGGAGCAGGAGAAGATGAGGTTAAGTTATTGAAGCAAGGAAAGCATCTTTTTAATGAATATCAGTTTATTCCTTCGTTAAATCAATTTTCTTTTGTTCTCTTTTTACTGGGATTGGGATTTTTAACGATTATTTTTGGTTTTGCCAGTCTGTACACGGATCTACTACGGCAAAACCCTGATAATTTTGTCGGTTTGCAAGCTGGTTTTTTATCGATTTACTTTTCAATTGTTACCTTTTCGACTGTGGGCTATGGCGACATTCATCCTACTTCTATGTTATCTCGATGTGCGGTGATTTGCGAAATCTTCATTGCCATGTTTTTTAGTTTAATTGTCATTTCGACCACTCTATCTTGGACAATTGCCCATAAGCGATCGCAGCAGGAAATCACGATTAAAAAGCGTATTTTAGAGAGAAAAAAACAAGTTATATCATAAGACATTAAACAAGGAATCTGGTTCTCACTTAATATCAAGACCGACAGCAGAATTCTTACTGTAAAGAAGCAAATCTATTGATTTCTTGCTATTTGCTCGTATTCTTCTGATTAATTTTTGTGAAGACTAGCGATCGCTATTCAGAATAGCGAGCGTAAGATTAAAGATACAACAAAAAAATAAGAATTATTCAAACTGGGAGAGAAAGGAGATATCAGCAAAATGAAACGAGGTGTTACTATCCAGCTTAGTTGAATGCCTTATGCTCTCCTTACAAAGTTATGTAACAAAAAATCTCCGTTTCCCAAAATTCCCTCAATTGTGTCGAGAGAGTAATAGCAAGAGGATTTTATTCAATGTTTAAACAATCATTATTGTATTTTGCGGGAAGCGCGATCGCACTGCTCGCTTTGGCAAAACCCGTGATGGCTGGCTCGTTTAGCTTCAGCCAAAAACTGACTGCTCCCGACGGTGCTAGTGGTGACGTTTTCGGTCTCTCATTAGCGTTTGATGGGAAATCGACCCTAATTGGTGCATGGGGAGATGACGACAAAGGTGCTGACAGTGGTTCAGCTTACTTATTCGATACCAATAGCGGCAACCTACTACACAAATTTACCGCTCCCGATGGTGCTAGTGGTAACCAATTCGGTTTCTCGGGCGTAATTGATGGGGACTATGCCTTAATTGGCGCGACTTTAGACAACGATAAGGGTCGTAACAGTGGTTCAGCTTATCTATTTGATACCAATAGTGGCAACTTACTGCAAAAATTTACCGCTCCTGACGGTGCTAGTGGCGACCAATTCGGTCGGTCATTAGCGCTTAATGGGGACTATGCCCTGATTGCTGCTTATGCAGATGATGACAAGGGTTTTGATAGTGGTTCAGCTTATCTGTTCGATATCACCAATGGCAACCTTCTGCATAAACTTACTGCTCCCGATGGTGCTTCTAATGCCCTATTTGGCCATCACTTAGTCCTTGATGGGGACTATGCCTTAATTGGCGCTGTTAGAGATGATGACAAAGGTGCTGAAAGTGGTTCGGCTTATCTGTTCGATACCATCAGTGGCAACCTACTGCACAAATTTACCGCTCCCGATGGTGTCAGTGACGACCATTTCGGTTTCTCGGTCGCGATTGATGGGGACTATGCCTTAATTGGCGCGAATAGAACGGACGATGACAAAGGTGCTGACAGTGGTTCAGCTTACCTATTCGATACCATCAGTGGCAACCTATTGCAAAAACTTACCGCTCCCGATGGTTCTGATGATGGCGCTTTCGGTACTTCGGTAGCCCTTGATGGGGACTATGCCTTAATTGCTTCCCCTAGGGATGATGACAAAGGCATTAACAGTGGTTCAGCTTATCTGTTCGATATCAATAGTGGCAACTTACTGCAAAAACTTACCGCTCCCGATGGTGCTAGCGGTGACGCTTTCGGTTTCCGGATAGCCCTTGATGGGGACTTTGCCGTAATTGGTGCTTTTGGAGACGATGACAACGGTATTAACAGTGGTTCGGTTTACCAGTACGAGAAACAATCCGTTCCCGAACCTGCCTCGATCTTGGGATTACTAGCCATTGCTGGACTCAGTGCGAGTTCGTTGCTTAAGCGCAAAGGGAAGTAAAAAAGCGATCGCGCGGTTTATTCACTAATCGGATAAGAAACGCGATCGCAATTTCTTAAAAGTTGACCGACATGGGACTAACCTTACGATGTCCTGTTAAAAATTTAGGTCGAACTAAACTTTTGAGTAATAGCCATAAAACGCGAAGTTCTCCGGCGCAATTGTTTCGTTTCCACTGACCCGGACGACAGAAAAGGAGTTGCACGAGAGCGCGATCTTGCTCTAAAGTTGTCTTCTCGAATGTAACTCGTAAAGAATCGCGATCGCCAGTTAATATCCCAGATAATTCTAAATCTTCTCCGACAATCTCCACCGTAACAAGAGTATTTTGATCGGCGATCGCAAAAGATTCTTTTAATTCAATTTCCGCGCCAATTTCCGATAGCGTTGTCGTCACTCCAGAAACAATGCGATCGCCAATTTTTAGACGAATTAAGCGACGCAACTCAAACCAAGGAAAAGAATCCGTTTGCGGCGATTCGAGCAAGCTCAATAAAGCTACACTCAAAATCAACAAATTATAGGATCCCCAAAATAAACTCAAAGCAAAGATTGTGCGTTCTTCAGGAGAATAATTGAGAACATCGGACAATGCAGTACAAAGCACGTATAAAAGATGACCGATCCCAGCAAGATTGATGAGAAAAATCGGAATTAAAGGAATCGCTAAACCCCAGTTAAACAGAAAACGATCTTTTGCCACACCTTTAGGGGTCACTTGAAACCCTTGAGAAAAAGGATTCAACATCGTTTGGATCGCAGTGATTGACAAAGGCACGCATTGAATGACCGCATAAACATCCGAAATTAACGCTTCTCGCGATCGCTGATTTAACCAAGCAAAACTTAAGAGGTGAGAGAGATAAAAAGGTAAAAAGAAATTAAACCACTCGGCTAAAGTAGTTTGTACGGGAATAGTATCGGTGAGAAAAAAAGCGACGGGTAAAACGAGAAATGCTAGTCTCGATATCGGTAAAAACCATTGAAAGATTCCCGAAGCGTGAACAATTCTTTGGCGTAGGGTTAAATTGGGAATTGTCAGAGGATTTTCAGGAATAAATAAAGCTTGTAATGTTCCTCTGCACCAACGCTGACGTTGCGAAATATACCCCGATAAATTCTCCGCAGCTAATCCTGCGCTCAGTTCTTCATCAAGATAAATGGTTTGATAACCGAGAGAATTGAGACGAATTCCGGTGAAATAATCTTCCGAGAGGGAACTTGTCACAAAGCCGTTACTTTCTTCGAGAATATCGCGACGAATAACAAAAGCACTACCGTAACAAAGAGAAGTATTCGTCCCATCACGCAGCTTTTGATAGTGGCGAGAAAAGAACTCAATTTCAGAGCTTATTTCCTTTTCAATTCCTAAATTAACGGGAATTAAATCGCGGTTATAAAAATATTGATGAGTTTGTAGGAGTCCAATATTGGGACGTTGAAAGAAGCCAATGGTACGGGATACAAAATTTTGAGTCGGAACGAAATCAGCATCAAAAACTGCAATTAATTCTCCTTGAGATTGGGTAAGCGCATGATTGAGATTGCCGGCTTTTGCGTAACGATTGTCCGATCTCGTCACGTAATGACATCCCAATTTATCAGCGAGTTGACGGATATTTTCCCGTTTGCCATCATCGAGAAGATAGATTTCTTTGCGAGGATAATCAATCCCTTGACATCCCATAATCGTGCGTTTGAGAACGAGTTCGGGTTCGCTATAAGTGGGAATAAAAATATCCACAGAAGGCTGATATTCTCCACTGAGAACCTGCTGTTCGCATCGATCGGCTTCTTGTTTGCGATCGCGTTTGTTCAAGACTAAAAATGTTTGTAAGCCATAGTCGAGAAAAATAAGAATTTCTAGCAAAAATAGCCCTAAGCTCAAAGTACCGATAAAAGGGTTTTCAAGATTGAGGGTTGAGAAAAAGCGCCACAATAAATAACGCAGTGCAAAAGCCAGAAGAATAGGAACGACTGCGATCGCAAGGATGCGATTAGGTCGGGGAAAAATTTTCACCAGTGCGAAAAATCCCGCAAATAATCCCACTACAATTAACGTTCCATTGCGATCGGGAGTCAGAAGTGCATGAAATATTAAAGGAAGCTCATTTTCGAGTTGATAAAGTTTAGTAAAGAATTGGCTGACTGGGGCAATATCGATCGCCCATGCTGCTAAAATACAAAAAGTGAAAGTAATACAACTCAAAAAAATAATCGTAGTGAGATAAGGCTGTTTTCTCCCTTTCGCTTTGGGTTTATTCTGGGATTCTTTTCTGCCTTTCGTGTTGGTGGGGGAAATCATAAGTTTTCTCAGAAAAGTTTGCCAAAATCAGAAATCAGTATTAGAAATCGGTATTAGAAATCAGTGTTTGTATCTCGAAGTTTTTATATAAAAGCTCGAATACAAACAAATGAGCAAGAAGTTTGCGCGAATAATATTAAATTAGAGTTTACTTTTGCCTAAACTCGCGAGAAAGTTAAAAGATTATCAGTGAACTGAATCGCGAATTTGCCAAATTAAGGTAACAAGGTCAATAGTATTGACAAAGTTCCCATCAGTTTCAATTGTAAGGGAGTTCTCTGAAAATTGACTGAGAGAAGCGAATTTAATTGAGACCAGATTTTCGAGAAGCACTGCAAACCCGAAGATTATCAATTTTCAAATTAATAAAGCGTCATCATCAATTCGGGTTGATATTTTTTGGTGAGAGGATGCTGAGTCCCTAAAATCGCAAAAATAGAAGTCATTGCCTTCCTTGCACCATCGTCGTTATATTTGCGATCGGTTTCAACAATTTCTAATAAGAATTTTAAGGAATCCTCATAATTTTCCTCTAATGCCAATCGACAAGCATGGGCGTATTTCCGTCCTAACTGGGTGTTTTCAGGGCGATCGACAACTTTTTTAAAGCCAATCAAGGCTTTACAAGATTGAGCCTTATTAAAATGATCTCGATCCTCAAAACCCACAGAATCTAATAATTCTCGTGCCTTATCTAATTTATTAACACGAATGAGAAATCGAGCCGCTTCAATAATCACGCGAGGACTATTAGGAAATTGAGAAAATAAGCGATCTAAAATTTCTTTGGCTGCTTTTGCATTTCCTGCGGCGATCGCATTTTTGACTTCTTCGATGCCTAATTCTAAATCCGATTTGAGATTGTATTGCGTTAAAAGTTCCCGTAGTTTAGGTTCGGGTAAAGCGCCTACAAATCCGGGCTGCATTTTGCCGCGATCGCAAATTCTTACATCGGGAACTCCTTCGACAGCAAATTGAGAAGCTAAGTCGGGATTTTTGTCAATATCGATTTTAACTAAAATAAAACCGTATTCCCGAGATAAATTTTCTAAAATAGGTTTCAAAATTTGGCAAGGACCGCACCAAGTCGCAAAAAAATCGACAATGACCAATCGATCGCGAGATTTTTCGAGAACTTCCGTCGCGAAGTTACTACTGTTAACCTCAATTGCAGTTTCCATTGAGAACGCTCCTAGCTCTGTTGGGAATTATACCCAGTTTACCCGAAATCGAACCGTCTCAATCTCGCAAAATTGGGAGCGTCATTTAGCTGGTCATTCTCTCAAAAGTCTCTAAGGGCAAAAATCAGGAAATTTCCCAGAGACTCTTGCTCATGCGATCGCAATGTCGATACAGATCGATTAAATGATAACCACTACGACGAAAAACGCGATGATGGTCGATCCAAACGACTAAAATAGTCAGCAGGAGAAAGAGATAATGACAAGCATTACTGGCTTTTTTTTGCCACAGTTTCCGATGTTGTTCTAATCGCCTTAAATGACCGATTTGAAAGTGCAGGTGTTGATGCTCATCTTTGAGAATTTGCTCGCAAATTTTGTCTAAAAGTGGCGAATGAGTTGCTTCTTGTAGGGCTTTATAGTAAATAGTGGCAATAATTTCGGCGGTGAGGAGAACTCGTAAGGCAATTTCTAAATTAACGCCGCGACGAAAGCGACGAAAAAGGCGATCGGACCAATGTTTTTTCCTTAAAGGAATGCCTTCACACTGCATAAAATTTCCTAAATCGCGAGCATGGCGTTGCTCTTCACCAATAAAGAGTTTCATGGCTTGTAAAAATGCCATATCTCCCGATCGCTTGACATAAACCCGTGCAGCTTTCATTAAGTTTGTTCCTTCTGATTGTTCCCCGAGTTGAAAGTTTTGAATAGAATGCGCGATCGCGGCTTTCTCGTCTGAGGTTAAAAAGTAAGGACTATTCCAAGGTAGCGTTAATAAATTATGGCGATTCTGCTCAAAATATACTAGCCAGTCAGCAGAAGTTTGCGGGGTTTTGATAGCGGAAAGGGTAATGGAAGTCATACAATCACCGATTGATGGGGTTGATAGCGAACTCGATCGCCTGGGTTAACTTCTAACTACTCTCCCTACGATCGATTTTCCCCACATCAGCGAAAAAATTTTCTCATCTTTCCCAATCTCTATGAATACTCGATTTTGGTATATCAAGATTTTTCTTCTTTTTTCTGCGATCGCTGCGGGAGAAATATCTCACTCTATAGAAAATAACATACAATTGTTATAGAACAATTAAACTTCTTGTGAAGCACAAAAGTATACTCCCAATTTAGCTTATGTCTGACGCAACACCTGCCTATCGTGGCTATCGCCTTCAAACTCTATATACTCTCGCACGCATCCTTGAACCTCGCGATACAACCGATTTAATTTTTCAGCCTGAAGGCGCAGAAGATTTAGCTATTTTTGACACTAACGATCGCCTTTTAGGAGTTATTCAAGCGCCGATTCAAAATCGATCGACGACTCAAAATTTCCGGCGCTCAGTGGAATTCTGACCATGTTCCTCAAGTGCTTAAACATCGATGTGCTTATCTGAATGATAATCTCTAATCTTTTTTAGTTTATCTGTTCTTACAAAACTGACATGCACCCAAAATAAGTACGGTAATCCTGTAAATTTTAGTTCTCAAAACCTCACTACTTTCTCTGTTTATCTTCGTTAACTTAGTAAATGAAGGCAGGTCAAACAAACGCCTGAAATTATAGACAAGAGAACTTAGGAGGAAACTGTTATGAACCTGATTCGCTTTCAACCGTTCCACGAAATCGATCGCCTACACCGAGAAATGAATCGCCTTTTTGATGATGCGCGGACAATTCCCGATCGCTTGAATGGCAATTTCGTTCCGGCTGCGGAAATCGAAGAAACCGATGAAGAGATTCTCCTCAAACTCGAAGTCCCCGGCATGGAAGCAAAAGATATTGACATTCAAGTCACGGCGGATGCCGTTTCCATTAGTGGCGAACGCAAATCGGAAACGAAATCGGAAGAAGGGGGTGTAAAACGCAGCGAATTCTATTACGGTAGCTTCCAACGCGTCATTCCTCTTCCTACTCGCATTCAAAATGCTAATGCGACTGCCGAATATAACAACGGCATTCTTAATCTCACTTTACCCAAAGCCGAAGAAGAAAAAAACAAAGTTGTCAAAGTTAACCTCAACTAAAGGCAAGCGAAAATGCTGGAAATAGCAGCATTTTGATGTCTTAGTTTCAATCCAAGGGCGGGCAATGCCCGCCCGAAAACATCCCCAAAAGAAAACCATTTGGAGAACTCATTACTATGTCCAAAATTGTTGGAATTGACCTCGGAACCACGAATTCTTGCATCGCTGTTATGGAAGGCGGACAATCCACCGTTATTGCCAATGCAGAAGGAAATCGTACCACTCCTTCTGCTGTCGCTTATGCCAAAAATGGCGATCGCCTCGTGGGACAAATTGCCAAGCGACAAGGGGTCATGAACCCAGCCAATACTTTTTATTCTGTCAAGCGCTTTATCGGGCGCAAATATGACGAAATTCAGCAAGAAAGTCAAGAAGTTGCTTATCAAGTCGTGCGCGATCGCAATGGGAATGTTAAATTAAATTGCCCGCAAGCTCAACAAGAATTTGCCCCAGAAGAAATTTCCGCCCGAGTGTTGCGAAAACTGGCCGATGATGCTAGTACCTATCTCGGTGAGAAAGTTACCCAAGCTGTCATTACGGTTCCGGCTTATTTTAATGATTCCCAACGCCAAGCGACTCAAGATGCCGGGAAAATTGCTGGGTTAGAAGTCCTTCGCATTATTAACGAACCCACTGCCGCCGCCCTCGCTTACGGATTAGACAAAAAAAGTAATGAAACCATTCTCGTTTTTGACCTCGGAGGAGGAACTTTTGATGTTTCTATTCTGGATGTTGGCGAAGGGGTTTTTGAAGTGCTTTCCACTGCTGGGGATACTCACCTCGGGGGAGATGATTTCGATAAAAAAATTGTCGATTGGTTAGCACAAGAGTTTAAAGCTAGTCACGGCATCGATCTGCGCCAAGATAAGCAGGCATTGCAACGATTGACGGAAACGGCGGAAAAAGCCAAAATCGAACTCTCTAGCGCCACGCAAGCATCTGTGAGCTTACCTTTCATCACCGCAACTCCAGAAGGTCCCCAACATATCGAGACCACTCTAACGCGAGCAAAATTCGAGGAGATGTGTGCGGATCTCTTCGATCGCTGTCGCATTCCCGTCGAACAAGCTCTCAAAGATGCCAAACTCTCGGCAGACAAAATTGATGAAGTCGTTCTCGTGGGGGGATCCAGCCGTATTCCTGCCGTGCAGAACCTTGTAAAAAGAGCGATCGGTAAAGATCCCTGTCAGGGGGTAAACCCGGATGAAGTGGTTGCGGTGGGGGCAGCAATTCAAGGGGGTGTTCTCGGAGGAGAAGTGAGCGACATTCTTTTGTTAGATGTTACGCCACTTTCTTTGGGAGTAGAAACCTTGGGCGGTGTAATGACTCCGATTATTCCTCGCAATACCACCATTCCCAGCAAGAAATCGGAAGTATTTTCGACGGCGGTGGACAATCAACCTAATGTCGAAATTCACGTTTTGCAAGGAGAACGAGAATTTGCTAAAGATAATAAGAGTTTGGGAACATTCCGTTTGGATGGCATTCCCCTCGCCCCTCGCGGCATCCCGCAAATCGAAGTCACTTTCGATATCGATGCAAACGGTGTTCTGGCGGTTTCAGCGAAAGATAAAGCCACGGGTAAAGAACAATCGATTACGATTTCTGGGTCTTCCACTTTAGCTGACAAAGACATCGATCGCATGGTCAAAGAGGCAGAAATGAATGCAGTCGCAGACAAGCAACGCCGGGAACAAATCGATGCGAAAAATATGGCCGACTCGCTGGTATATCAAGCTGAAAAACAATTGCAGGATTTTGGCGATAAAGTCTCTCCCACCGATCGCGATCGCGCTGAAGATTTAATCAAACAGTTGCGAGAAGCGATTCAACGAGAAGATAGCGATCGCATCAAATCCCTCAGCAATGAATTGCAACAAGCCTTAATGCAAATCGGTAACGCCATGTATGCGAATGCCGACCGTGGAACGACACCCAATACCAAGGATGATGACGTAATTGATGCTGATTTTGTCGATAGTGCCGCGTAATCAGTCACCAGTCACCAGTCACCAGTCACCAGTTAATAGTTAATAGTAGGATGGGTTGGCGATCGCTTAACCCATCCAATCCCAAACAGCTTTAGGTTAAAATTGAGATAGGAATCGCAAAGAATCGGAGAATTGGGAGGTCATCATGAGAACAGTAATTCGCCGTCATATCACTAGCAGCGATCGCGGTACCATCGAAAATGTTTGGGTTGATGATAATGGCAAAGTCTCTCACTATACTTATACTCGCCCCGTCGAATTTGTCTCATTTTCATCGGTATTCGATCCCCTTGAGGAATTGTTTTGGGATTGGCAGATTGAACGCACCAATGGATATCTCCTCAACCATACTCCCTCAAAAAATGTAGTGAGATTTAATCCTAAATCTGCCCATATTATTGATGCAGAAGTTGTTGAAGTTTCTCCTCAGCCTTGGCAAAATAAACTTCAGAAAAAATGGAGAGAATTACAAGCTGGAGTGGGAGAAGTTGGCAAGCGTTTGCGGAAGGCAAGTCGTGCGGCTTGGTATGAACTGACGCACTGACATCCTCTCACTGCGAAACGGGCGAAGATTCCCCTAAAATAGCGCGAACTGCACGGATCTAGGAGTAGTTGACGCTTCAGGGATTGCTGCTTCTTGATATTTTGATGACTCTGGCGATCGCTAATTTGCCGCCAATTGTATAATCTGTAGTGAAATAGCAGTGGAGGCAGCTAATGGATCGCTCAGCTAAATTTTGGGACAAAATTGCAGAACGCTACTCAAAACAACCGATTGCTGATGAAGCCGCTTATCAGAAAAAATTGCAGGTCACGCGGGAATACTTTCGACCGGATATGGAAGTATTGGAGTTTGGGTGTGGGACGGGATCGACCGCCATTATTCATGCGCCTTATGTAAAACACATTCGGGCAATTGATATCTCGTCAAAAATGATTGCGATCGCCCGAGGCAAAGCCGATGCTGAAAAGATTGACAACATCACTTTCGAACAATCGACGATTGAAGCGATCGACATTCGCGATCGCTCCTTAGATGTCGTATTGGGATTGAGTATCTTGCACTTACTGGAAAACAAAGAAGCAGCGATCGCCAAAGTTTATAAAATGCTCAAACCGGGTGGCATCTTTGTCACCAGTACACCTTGCCTTGGAGATTTCATGAAATGGTTTGAGCTTGTCGCAACAATTGGTAATTTCTTGGGTTTGTTGCCATTAATCAAGGTCTTTACGACAAAAGAATTGGTCGAGAGTTTAACCGATGCGGGTTTTGAGGTTGACTATCAATGGCAACCCGATAAAAATAAGGCCGTGTTTATTGTGGCGAAGAAGGTTTGAATAGAATCATAAAGAATGGGGCTGCGATCGCAAAATTTCAGTCACAATAAAAGAAGAACTCTCAACAGCTTTTGTTATGAGCATTCTCGCAGCGCAATCCCCTCAAATTACCAGCCTCTTTCAGATAATCGAGGTCAGTAAAACCTATCTCATGGGGGAAGTCACCGTACAGGCACTAAAATCCATCAATTTACAATTAAATGCAGGAGAATTGGTGGTTTTACTTGGTGCTTCCGGTAGCGGCAAATCTACCCTACTCAATATTTTAGGGGGCTTGGACGTTCCCGATGGGGGAGAAGTGTGGTTTGGCGATCGCAATCTCACTCGTGCCAATGAAACCGCATTAACCCGCTATCGTCGGGAATGCGTGGGGTTTGTATTTCAATTTTATAACCTCATTCCCAGCCTCACCGCCCGAGAAAATGTGGCTTTGGTAACGGAAATTGCTTCTCATCCCATGACCCCGGAAACCGCCTTAGAAATGGTGGGATTAGAACATCGTTTGGATCACTTTCCCGCTCAACTTTCCGGGGGAGAACAGCAAAGAGTAGCGATCGCCCGAGCGATCGCAAAATGCCCTCAAGTTTTGCTCTGTGACGAACCCACGGGAGCCTTAGATTATCAAACGGGAAAGCGAGTTTTAGAAACCCTTGAACGAGTCAATCAAGAAATGGGAACAACCACAGCTATTATTACTCATAATGCGGGCATTGCTGCCATGAGCGATCGGGTGATTACCTTACGCAGTGGCGAAATTATTGACATTCGAAAAAACGAGGAAAAATTATCTCCCTCTGAATTAGAATGGTAAGCCCAATCAAAGTGCGATCGCAATAACAAACTTTTCGGAAAAATTACCGCGATCGCCAAGTTTATTTACAATCAATTGCATTCCCCGGCTGGTTGGGTTGACCGCCAAAAATAAAAGTTTCCCAAGCACCGGGAGGATGATAGCGATCGACGTTAACTTCTGAACCGCCTCCCCCTTCTGCACTGGCGTATTGTGCGTTAAATCCCCTCAGAGCAATAGAATCGCAAGCCTCAATCTTGGTTTTGGAAGATCCCGTGCCGACTTTAACAATAATAAACATTGCTTCAGGAGAACAAGCATCTCCTGTTGCACTCAATGTATCGCGATGGACGCGAAGATAATTGCTTTCATTTTGAGTTCTTAAACAGATAGTGTCGCCACTATTCAAGTCTCCTGCACTGAGATCGAAGAGCATAAATGTTTCCCAAGGTCCGACTGTAGGACGGTTGGCTCTGATCTCCCCGCCGCCGCCGCCTTCCGCAGTCAGATAAGTCCCCAAGGATGTTTTTAAGGACACTAGCATATCGGTGGCAAAAGCTGGGGATATTGTCAGTAATGTCCCAGCAATACCGCCGAACAACACTGTAAAAGTATTTTTGAACACAATCTAACTCCTCAATTGAAAATGCGGCTCTGTCGAATTAGCTTAACACTCCTACGGCTCAGTGCAAAACAGAGAATTATAGCAACAAAAAATAGTTTTTTATTACCATAATTTTAACGATTTTGGGTATTAAAATGACGATTTCTCTGCCAGAATTATTGATAGGTGAGTTCAAAACGGTGGGCAATTTCTATGATATCGGCTTGATAGCAACTGGGAAAAGGTCGAAATACGGTTTTGATGTTCTGGAGATGGTCGATCGCCGAGCGATCGAGGGGTGCAAAACCGCTCGATTGAACAACCTTGACCTCACTCACGCTTCCGTCTCGGTGTAAGTTATAAGTGAGCCGAACCGTCCAAATTCCCGTATGGGGAGGTCTGGGAACATCCCAAGTTTGAATTAAAGCCGCTTGCAGATTGGCTTTATAAACTTCAACCAAAGAACGACAAAGACGCTCTAACTCGGGACGAGGTTGTTCTGAAATAGGACTCTCAGTATCAGAGAGGGGAACTTGAAAATCTTGGAATAACAGACTGTCTAAAATTTGCTGGAATTCCTCTGGGGGAAGTTGTTCGACGGGTCCCCATCTCCCTGTCAAACTCACGGTTAAAACCTCTCCTTTGGCCACTTCAATGGGGAGACTCTCGGGATCGACGAGATTGGAAACGGCGATTCTACCGTCAATGACGACAATTTGTCCGCCAGCAACCTCACCCACCTCTAAGCGGTAAATCGTGCCTCGAGTCGCTGCAACAATAGAACCGAGGCATCCTTGCATTGAGCCGGAAACGACAATGCGACCCCGTTGGAGTTGTACGCATCGACTTCCTACCAAAAACGACGAATTGCGTCCGAGACGCACGATCGCATTATTCTCAAAGCGTAATCCCGCCCGGGCGGCTTCGGTGCTAATTCGCTGTCCTCGTTGGGCTATACTGCCCACACTGGCTTTTTGATTCTGAATAAAAACGCGATCGCTGTCGAGAATTTCAATAATTGTGGCTCGGCTCACTTGTTGTGCTGTTGCAGGGAGTCGAGGGAAGGCGATCGCGACGACTGTTACTGCACAAAATAAAATCGTGAAAAGAATTCGCCCGAGATGAGGTTTAAAGACCGTTTTCAATCGTGAAACAAACATCCGTTTTTCTTCCTATCCTAGCTCGTCTTTATTCTCAGTCTTACCTGCTCCCGACGAGACAACCATCTGCGACCTTCTAAAAAGCGATCGCATTCCCAGAACAATAACAAAAGCAGGGAGTGCGATCGTCAATAAGTTATTGCCCTCGAATTGTGAGGCGGTAGCGCCCTCGTCCTTCTTCTGTATAAGAATTGACAATAA
Source organism: Spirulina sp. LEGE 11439 (assembly GCF_059821285.1). Lineage (NCBI taxonomy): Bacteria > Bacillati > Cyanobacteriota > Cyanophyceae > Spirulinales > Spirulinaceae > Spirulina > Spirulina sp. LEGE 11439. The sequence goes on along the minus strand of NZ_JCAMRX010000013.1, from coordinate 36,069 downwards.
CACGATAAGTCCCATTGCGAGGTAAGGTCACATCAATTTGAGAATTGGTATTGCCCTCGACAGAATCATCATTTTCTGAGACTTTTTCACCATTAGAATCGAGCAAAATTAAATAAGTGTCAAAATCCGGACTTTCTAAGTTTAAACTCACCGATTGTCCGGCAGTTCCCGAAAATCGATGTTCTTCATATAAACTGCCATCTTGTAAGCGCCGTGCATTAGGACCGAGAATTCCTTGATGTTGGAGAACAAATCCGGCGCGACGGGCTGCATTAGACCGCTCTAAAACCCGTGCTTGCAAATTATAGTTTCCCATTTCACCGCGCTCGTAGGAATTGGCCACTAAAAAATATTTGCCGTCTGAGGGTAAGGTGGCTTGAATGCGAGCATTGCGTCCTCCCCCACTATCATCGTCTTGAGCAACAGGAGAACCATCAGGCGCAACTAAAATGAGAAAGGGATCGATGTCGCGACTGCTCATTTGAATTTCTACCTGCATTCCCGCTCGAGCGTCGAAGATATAAGCATCAAAGAAACTGCGATCGGCGGAGAGCATATTATCACCGCGATCTAAACTTCCTCGTATGACTTCACCATTGAGAGCTAGATTTTGGGTTGTGAGGGAGCGATCGCGGGCGGGGTTAGGATTGCGGGCGGTACGGGGGGCGCGACCTTCCCGGACGGCGGTTAAAAAGGGCTGCACTCTTTCTACGGGAATAGCAAAACCAATGCCGATATTACCGGCATTACCGCGACTGTAAATAGCAGTATTCACGCCGATTAAATCGCCTTGGGAGTTCAACAAGGGACCGCCAGAATTCCCGGGGTTAATCGCCGCATCGGTTTGAATCAATCCTTTCTCGCGATCGATGCGGCTAACAATTCCCGTCGTATAGGTGCCTTGAAAGCCAAAAGGACTGCCGATCGCAAACGCCTGTTGCCCTACCCGTATCGCTCCTGGTGGGGCAAAAGAAATGGTCGGTAAATTAGAAGCCCCGCGAATTTGCACCACGGCTAAATCTAACCCACCTTCAGCAAACCCAACCACATCCCCTTGAAATTCTCGTCCGTCAGATAAAATTACTTTAACCTCGGACATCCCTTCCACCACATGGGCATTAGTCAGGATCAAGCCATCCGATCGCACGATACTGCCACTTCCTGTCGCGTCTCCTCCTTCGAGGGAGACCACCGCCGGGCTAGCTTTTTCATAAACGCTAATACTGGTATCTTCATCAAAAATTTGCGCTCTTGCGGGAGAAATGGGCAAGAGGGGAATGAAAATACCGATCGCATTGAAGCCAAGGGCTGCGATCGCACTCAAACATCTGGCTAGGATAAGACGCTGACTTTTTCTACTCATCGGTTGATTAACGATCTCTTTCTGTCCTATTTTAGAGTCTAAATTTGAGATTGCTGTTCCAAGAAAATTTTTTGAAAGGGAATTGGGAATCGGGAATTCCGCACAACCAATCACCAATCACCAATAACCAATAACGATCTATGAACTTTTGTTACAAAACGATTTATAATATAAATTAATAGTAGAGCAAATCTTAAATCTTCCTTACAACCGGACAAAAAAGCACCATCATGTCTCTTCCCATTCGCAACGTCGCCATTATCGCCCACGTCGATCACGGTAAAACAACCCTTGTCGATGCCCTGCTCAAACAGTCTGGAATCTTTCGCGAAGGGGAAGAGATTCCGGACTGCGTGATGGATTCTAATACTTTAGAACGAGAACGAGGAATTACCATTCTCTCAAAAAATACTGCTGTTCGCTACCAAGAAACCCTGATCAATATTGTCGATACTCCCGGTCACGCAGATTTTGGCGGAGAGGTCGAACGAGTGTTAGGAATGGTGGATGGTTGCATTCTCATTGTTGATGCCAATGAGGGACCCATGCCGCAAACTCGCTTTGTGTTGAAAAAGGCATTAGAAAAAGGCTTACGTCCTATTGTTGTCGTCAATAAAATCGATCGCGAGAATGTCGATCCCGATGTGGCGATCGATAAAGTCTTCGATCTCTTTGTCGAGTTGGGCGCAGATGACGACCAATGCGACTTTACCACTCTGTATGCTTCTGGCATACAAGGATTTGCCAAAGAATCCGTAGAAGACGAAGGCGAAGATATGCAGCCCCTCTTTGAGGCGATTTTACAGCACGTCCCCCCCCCAGCCGGAGATCCGGAAAAACCCCTGCAATTGCAAGTCACGACCCTCGATTATTCGGAATATTTGGGACGTATCGTGATTGGTCGCATTCACAACGGTACGATCCATGCCGGACAACAAGCGGCTCTCACCAAAGATGATGGCTCGATCGTGAAAGCAAAAGTTGCTAAATTAATGGGCTTTGAAGGGTTGGCACGAGTGGAACTCAAAGAAGCCAGCGCCGGGAATATCGTCGCGGTATCCGGGTTTGCCGATGCGAATATCGGCGAAACGATTACTTGTCCCGACGAACCGAAAGCGCTACCGTTAATTAAGGTGGACGAGCCAACCTTACAAATGACTTTCTCGATTAATGACTCGCCTTTTGCAGGGTTGGAAGGGAGTTTTGTGACCTCGCGGCAACTGCGCGATCGCCTTTATCGCGAGTTAGAAACCAATGTCGCTTTGCGAGTCAATGATACGGATACCCCAGAGAAATTCCTCGTTTCCGGACGTGGAGAACTTCATTTAGGCATTCTCATTGAAACCATGCGTCGGGAAGGATACGAGTTCCAAGTTTCGCAGCCACAGGTCATTTACCGGGAAGTCAACGGACAACCCTGCGAACCGTTTGAATACTTGGTTTTAGATGTCCCTGAAGCTGCTGTTGGAACCAGTATCGAACGTTTGGGACAGCGCAAAGGAGAAATGCAAGATATGCAGGTGGGAGCCAACGGACGCACCCAACTCGAATTTATCATCCCGGCTCGCGGTTTAATTGGGTTTCGCGGTGAATTCCTTCGCATCAGTCGCGGTGAAGGGATAATGAACCACAGTTTCCTCGAATATCGTCCCATGATCGGGGAATTGGAAACCCGTTACAACGGGGTTATTGTGGCGTTTGAGGAAGGAGTTGCAACATTCTATGCGATGAAAAATGCAGAAGATCGCGGCGTTTTCTTCATCACTCCCGGTACGAAAGTCTACAAGGGAATGATTGTGGGAGAACACAACCGACCCCAAAATTTAGATTTGAATGTCTGCAAAACCAAACAGTTAACCAACCATCGTGCGGCAACAGGGGATGAATTGGTACAATTACAATCTCCTGTCGATATGAGTTTGGAAAGGGCATTAGAATATATTGCCTCGGATGAGTTAGTGGAAGTTACCCCCGATTCTATCCGCTTGCGGAAGTTGAAAATGAAGAAATTAGCCAAGCGCTAATTTGTTTAGGTCATGAGTTATTGGTGATGGGCAATTAGTAAGATTCCCCATCACCTTTTATTTTTGGTGATGCGATCGCATTTCTTTGAAAGTTTTTGGAGAAAAGGGTTTTACTGTTGTCACAGTATTTTCTCTCATATTAAATAGAATAAAGTTTCAACTTAAGGACATATGTTTTTAATTATCATTTAAATAATAAAAATAAGGTTGTCTTGACAAAAATCGGGTAAAACTAGACTATAATTACATTAATAATATATCAAATACAAGCAATTCTTTGTAATTGATAAATAAAAATTATCAATTGAGGTGGATTTTTAGACAACACCTTCCCTCAGTCTCACATTTTTGTGATAAATGGTTTGAATTGCTCACTTGTTGTTTTCGGAGAAATCAATTATGTCTACAGCAGTAGCAATCTTAGAACACTATCAACTTAACTTTGAGCAACTCGACAATATTAATCACCGAGTTGCTTATCCGTCCAAGTTCCGGATTCTTGGACGCAATATTAATAAAGCAACACAGAAAATTCAAGAAAACTGGTTTGATTTTTCTGAGGGCGATCGCCAAAAATTGCGAAATACTGCCTATGACTTAATTGAATCCGATCGCGATAATATCAATTTATTCGATCGAGTTTTAGCGTTTTTCTTTTATTTTGTCGTTAAAATTACAAGACAAGAAAAAGACTTAATGTACTGCGTTGAGGCATTAGATAATTTTGTCAAGGCCATCTTGGATGCTACAGAGATCGCGCAACCTACTGAAGAAACTCGCCAGAAATTCACCGATCTTGCTTCTCGATGGATTCAAGAAGTTGAAGGATTGTCCTCAACTGTTGAGATGGCAAAGCATCCTCTTTATCAAGAAATTATCGAGATGGGAGAGAAAGTAATTCCTCTATTATTGGAAGATTTACAACAAAACCCACTTTATTGGTTGTCTGCTTTGCGTCAGATTACCCAAGAAAATCCCGTTTTACCAGAACAACGTGGAAAAGTTAAACAAATGGCAGAAGCATGGTTAAATTGGGGAAGACAAAAAGGTTATATTGCTTGAGTGTTCAATGGAATAAGCCATCCATTTAGAGTTACGTTATCCGAATTTAGCACGGACGCAATATACTGTTACCAGTCCAAAATCCCAAGAATATAACTGTTTTGCTTGGGTTGCAGGCGATCGCGAAAGATGGTGGCAACCGACACCGGGTGATGAGTTTTATTGGGTAGAAGGCGTACCGAGAGAAGAAACATTATCTGCTTACATTCAAGCCTATCAAATATTAGGTTATGTACCATGCGAGAGCGAATTTTTCGAGTCAGGTTACGAAAAAATTGCACTTTATGTTGACGCTCGCGGCATTCCCACCCACGCAGCCAAACAATTACCCAATGGGAAATGGTCGAGTAAACTGGGTTGGTTGGAAGATATCGAACACGAATTAGAAGGATTAATCGGCGATCGCTATGGTCAAGTTGGGCAAATTTTACGACGAGTCAGCAGACAATAACCAATTTCTTTTTCTTATCTGTATATCTTATCTATCTGAGATCGATTACATCACTTATATACCAAGTTCCAAATTGCCCAATAACTTAACTCAAGTATAGAAAAACGCGATCGCCACATTTCTAGATTTACCCCTTGACCGACTGGTCGGTCAATCTTTAAACTGAAATAACATCCCCAGTCGTTCCCTTAACTCGTTAAGATTAACAAAAGTAAAAAAACATTAAGATTCTTTTTAAATTTCCGTTTCCCTACCCCCTCCATGTTTAAATCTACATCCTCTCCCGTGCAATGGCTCATCGGCAAACTTCCCGTTTTCATCGGCATCGGGATCGGTCTGGCGATCGCCATTCTTGTCGGGCAATTCATTTCCCCCTCGGTTTCAGAGCCGCAAACTGCATCGAACTCAACAGAAGCCCCAGCAAAGCGATCGCGAGGTAAAGCCCAGAGTATCACCGCCGCCGATGCCGAACTAACCCCCGTTAATCGCACCCTAGAGGCAACCGGGACGGTTAATGCGTTTGAACTCATTCCCGTATTATCTCAAGCCACCGGACGGCAAATCATGCAGGTTTTGGTGGAGGAAGGAGCAGCCGTTAAAGCCGGGCAAACCCTTGCCATCCTCGATAGTACCGTCCTGAGAGCGCAACTGACCCAAGCTCGAGCCAGTGCCGCCCAAGCTGAAGCGCGTTTAGCCGAATTGCGGGCAGGCAGTCGGGCAGAAGAATTGGCGCGGGGTCGAGAAGGGGTGAGAATTGCAGAAGCGGGAGTCGTACAGGCACAATCGGATTTAGATTTAATTAAACGGCGGGTGGAACGGAATAAATTTTTAGAAACCGAAGGCGCGATCGCCCGCGATCGCCTCGATGAGATCTTAAATCAAGAAAAGATTGCCGAAGCCAACTTATCCCAAGCCCAAGCACGCTTGCAGGATGCCAAAGAGACCTTGAGAGAATTGCAAAAAGGTCCTCGTCCCGAAGTGATTACCCAAGCCCAAGCGCAACTGGCACAAGCGCGAGGACAGGTACAGTTGATCTCTGCCCAACTCAAAGATACTCGCGTGGTTGCCCCTCGAAGTGGCATCGTTGCCGAACGGAATGCCCGAGTCGGGGATATTACCTCCTCTTCCGATCGCCTCTTCACCATCATCGAAAATGGTCGTTTAGAACTCCTCCTCAACATTCCCGAAACCCAGATCCGGCAAATCAAATCCAATCAACCCGTCCGCATTACCTCCGATGCCAATCCCGATTTGCGGTTGATCGGACGAGTGCGAACCCTCGATCCCCTCGTCAACGAACAATCTCGCCAAGCCACCGTTAAAGTCGATTTGCCGAGGACGGGAGGATTAAAACCGGGAATGTTCCTGCGGGGGGCGATCGTTACCTCCGCCGAGTCGGGAGTGACTATCCCCTCCGGAGCCGCCCTGCCTCAAAGTGACGGGAGTGCCGTTGTCTTTCTCATCCAAAGTGATGAGACCGTTGTTTCCCAACCCGTCACCCTCGGGTCGGTATTGCCCGACGATCGCATCGAAATCCTTGAGGGCTTAACCCCGGGCGATCGCGTTGCCGTCAAAGGCTCACCTTACCTCAAAGATGGCGATCTCGTAGAAATTGCCAGCGAATCTCTCATCACTGAATAAGTCCCCCAATCTTCCCTCGATCGGGAGAGAGCGGCAAGTCAACCTATAACCTATAACCAACAAAAGAAATGTCCTTCCACGTTTCCGCTTGGTCGATTAAAAACCCCGTTCCTACCCTCGTAATGTTCCTCATTTTGAGCATTGTGGGGCTATTCTGCTTTTTTGGTTTGGGGATCGACTCCGAACCCAATATTGATTTTCCTCTCGTGCAAGTGACTGTCACCCAACAGGGGGCGGGACCGGTGGAAATGGAAACTCAGGTCACGAAAAAGGTTGAAGATGCCGTAGCGGGGTTGGGAGATATCGACCAAATTCAATCCGTTGTCACCGATGGGCGATCCAGTACCACTATTCAATTTCTCCTCGGTACCGATAGCGATCGCGCCACCAACGACGTTCGCAATGCCATTACTCAAATTCGCTCCGATCTGCCCCAAGCTGTCAACGAACCGACGGTAGAGCGCTTGGAATTCGTTGGCGGCTCGATTATGACCTATACGGTTTCTTCCGATCGGCGCAGTGTGGAGGAATTAAGCGACTTTGTAGATCGCCAAGTCGATCGCGCCCTCTCGAGCGTCCCCGGGGTTGCCAAAATCGAACGGTTGGGGGGAGTCGATCGCGAAATTCGGGTAAATTTGAGCGATCGCCGCTTACAGGCTTATGGAATTACTGCAACAGAAGTCAATACGCAAATTCGCCGCTTTAATATCAACTTACCCGGCGGGCGATCGGAAGTAGCAGGAGGAGAACAGAATATTCGCACCCTCGGCAGTGCCAAAACCGTCGAAGATTTAAGCAATTATCCCATCGTTCTTCCTGACGGGTCTACCACTGCCCTCTCTAATTTAGGGGAAGTCGTGGATGATTTCTCCGATCCGAGACAAGCAGCATTTTTAAACAATCAACCCGTCGTTGCTTTTTCCGTCTTGCGGAGTACGGGGACGACTTTGGTTACAGTGGAAAAAGGGGTGATTAAGGAACTCGCCAAATTTGAGAAAACCATCCCAGAAGATATTCAATTTCACCTCAATTTTACGCGAGGGGATGAGATTCGCATTTCCTATAATTCCACCTTTAGCGCTTTAATCATCGGTTCGGTTTTGACTGTAATGGTGGTGGGAATTTTCTTGAAAAATTGGCGCATGACTCTGATCACGGGGTTAGCCTTGCCTCTCTCTATCATTCCTACCTTTTTGGTCATGCAGGTATTGAATTATACCCTCAATGGCATGACTCTGCTGGCGTTGGCGTTGGCAATGGGAAATTTGGTCGATGATGCCATTTGCATGATTGAAAACATCGATCAGCATTTGCGAATGGGGAAAACGCCCTTTAAAGCCGCGACGGATGGGGCAAAGGAAATTGGTTTGGCGGTAATTACGACCACGGCAACTATTGTGGCGGTATTCCTTCCCGTGGCATTTATGGGGGGCATTCCGGGGCAGTTTTTTCAACCTTTTGGGGTCACGGTAACCGTTTCGACCATGTTTTCGACCTTGGTGGCGACGACAATGACTCCAATGTTGAGTGCTTATTTACTTAAGCCCAAAAAAGCAACAGGTAATGGAAATGGCAATGGCAATGGCAATGGCAATGGGAAATTAAGCAATCTGCGATCGCTAGAACCTTATCGAGAGGAATTACAACAGACGATTTCTACGACTCCTCCCAAACGCCGTCGTATTTATCGCAGTATGCTCACTTGGGCGTTGCGCCATCGCATTACGACTTTACTCATTGCTTTGGCTTTCTTTATTGGCAGTTTGCAATTAATTCCTTTTATTCCTACGGGTTTATTTAATAGTGGCGATATGGGGTTGAGTCTCGTTTCGGTGGAGTTGCCACCGGGATCGACTCTCGAGGAAACATCGGCAGTGTTGCAAAAAACGACGGCTTTATTGTTAGATAATCCCGCAGTGGATAATGTTTTAGCCAGTGCGACGGATGTTGATTCCGGAACCGCTTTTATCAATTTAGTGCCGAAATCAGAACGGGTTCACCGCTTTGTTTTCGAGCAAGAAATGCGACAAATTTTTCAAAAAATACCGGGGGCGCGAGTCTCTTTTCAGTCTCAAGGGGCTGGGGGAAGTACGAAGGATTTATCGATTCTTTTAAAGGGGGAAAATCCTGAAAGTTTGGCGCAAACGTCGGAAGCCTTAGAACGACAAATGCGGGAGATTCCCGGATTGGTCGATGTCACTTCTAGTATCAGTTTAGTGAAACCGGAAATTGTCATCGATCCGAATCCCGATCGCGCGGCAGATTTGGGGGTATCTGTAGAGGCGATCGCGCAAACGGCTTCTCTGGCGTTGATTGGCGATACCGAGTCCAATTTAGCTAAGTTTAATTTAAGCGATCGCCAGATTCCCATCCGGGTTCAAATTGACTCGGATCGGCGCAAGGATCTCGAAACCTTACGAAATTTGCGGGTACCGGGTTCTAACGGTCAACTCGTCCCTCTCTCTGCGGTGGCGACCATTCGTTGGGGAAGCGGACCGGCGGAAATCAGCCGTTTCGATCGCAGCCGTCAGGTTTCCATCGATGCGAATTTAGAGGGCTTATCTTTAGGGGATGCGATCGGGATAGTACGGGAATTACCGGCGATGCAGCTTCCTCCCGATGTAACGGAAGAACCTGTCGGCGATGCGGAGATCATGCGAGATGTCTTTTCGCGGTTCTTAGGGGCGCTATTCTTGGCAGTTCTCTCGATCTATGCGATTTTGGTCTTGCTTTACAACAATTTCCTCTATCCTTTTGCAATTTTGGCTGCTTTACCGTTATCTTTTGGCGGTGCATTTTTGGGATTGTTGGTGACGCAAAAAGAGTTAGGTCTCTTTGCTTTAATTGGTATCGTTCTCTTAATGGGATTGGTGACCAAAAATGCCATCTTGTTAGTCGATTTCACTTTGGATGCCATGCACCAAGGGAAACCTCGCTTTAAGGCATTAATTGAATCGGGGGTTTCTCGTTTCCGTCCTATTATTATGACTTCGCTTTCGACGGTGGCGGGGATGACTCCCATCGCCCTCGAGTTTGGCGGTGATGGAGAGGTCAGAAGTCCGATGGCGATCGCGGTGATCGGCGGTTTTACCACTTCGACGTTATTAACGTTGGTGGTGATTCCGGTGATCTTCACCTACGTTGATAATATCGTGCAGTTTATCTTGAATCTCTTTGGACGAGGGCAAAATCCAGAACGTTCTGAAGATTTATCCGAGGAAACGCCGGAGGAAGCGATCTTGAAACAGTGAACGGTTATTCAGTTATCAGTTATCAGTTAAGTAGTTGGACTTAAATTTTGTTCTCTGTGTAAAGAAGTGTAAATAGGCTATACCCCCTTCTGTTCCCCGTTCCCTGTTCCCTGTTCCCTCCTTTACACTGTTAACTTTGGTATTGTCCAACTACTTATCAGTTATCAGTGAACGGTAGGGTGAGGAATTCTTGCCCTACAATGTTTGGGGTAAGTTAATTTCTTTGGGGTGAACCCATTTGCCGGAGAGGGCGATCGCTTTGTCTTCATCGACGGTTCTGGCTTTGGCAAAGGCGGTTTTTAATTTAATTAATTCAAATTCATCTTCTTGTCCGGCTATCAAATACACGATTAATTTCGTGGCTAAATCTTTACCGGAAACTTGAATTCGTTTTTTCAAAGGATCGTAGAGTACGCCATACCAGATCGATGCGGGAAAATCAATTTTGCTAAAACCTTCTTCGGCATCGTATTGACTGAGTTTGAGAAAAATATCGTGTAAATTGATGCGTTTTTTGTAAACTAAAAAGCCGATCGCTTGGACGAGGGCAATTTGACCCACGGGACGGAATAATATATTTCCTTGTCCTCCTCCGACATCATGATGAAAGCGTCGCAGATCGGGGGTTTCTTTGCGGGTGAGTTGTCGATAACTGGGAAGGTCTGCGAAATAATCAAAGAGGATTTTAAATTCTTTTTCTCCGTCTTTTAGTTCTTCTTCCTCGGGACGCAGAGGCAGGAGTCCTTTATCAAGGGGCTGCCAGTGGGAGAAGGGATAGGAGAGGTAGGCGCGTGCCATGTCTTGCAAGGCTTGCAGGGTGGTGAGAACGGTGGATTTGGCGGCGACGGTGGCGCTGTCCCAATTGACGCGGGGTTTGCGTCCTTTTTTAAATAAGGGGTGCTTGAGGGCGGTGCGACGGGCGACGAGGGAGAAGCCGTCATCTTCGTTGAGAAGGGCGAGTTGACCTTTACTGAGGCGGGCGGCGGTGAGGTTGACGTGAACGAAGATCGACCGGATGCGGCGGCGTGCCTCTTCTCGGGTTTCCCCTTGGATGACGGCGGGAATGAATTCGATGCCGATGGTTTCTTGGGGGAGAGTTTGCAGGTATGCGCGATCGAGTTCTTGGGAGGGGTCATCGATCGCGATCGCAACGCCGGTCGTTTTCTTACTCTTTTTATATTTTTCTAGCCTTCCCGTTTGGATCAGTTCCATTAAGCCCTGAATGCCCATGAGTCGGTGCTGGCCGTCGAGGGCAAAAATATCGATGTCTGCGTTGAGGGTGAGGAGACCGAGGTTATGGTTGCGATCGAGAGGGTCGAAGAGGGCGGCGGTTTCTCGGGCGCGTCCTTTTTCGTCCCATTGGGGGGCTTTGGGGTCGTCTGTCCAAGTGGGGTGGAGGACGGCGAGAAGGGCGGGAAATCTGTGAATTTTTCGGGTGGCGAGGTATTGGGTGAGGGGTGCCTGGCGCGACCAGTCGAGGGAACGTTGTTGCAGGTTTTCGGCGGTGTCTGAGTCGGGGACGATCGCGAAGGTTTCGGGGTCAATTTTCTGGCGGAATAGGGGGAGTTGGGCGGCAAACTGCACGCGATCGCTCAACCATTTCAGGGTGACGGTGCTGAGGTAGGCCTCGGTATTCCCCATTTGAGTTTTTTGGACGAGGAGGCGATCGCTTTGGTCTAGGCAGCGATCGAGGAGTTGGCTCAGGTTTTGGCGATCGGTATCGTTCATGAATTGGTTTTAGCACTGATTTTTATTGTTTCACGGGAGGGTTTTGAAGGGCGAAAAAGTTTTTAAAAACTTAATGACAACGAAATATAAATTTGACTTGACTTTTTGGTAATTTTGTGTTGCGAGTTGGTTTTGTTGGTAAGGAATGCGATCGTAGGAAAGAGAAAGGGATATTCTCGATAATAGGCTATACTAAGTTCCTCTCAATGTTTTTCCGGCTTTCATGTCCGATCTTTTTATTACAATTCGCAATCAAAATGGCACGGCGATGTCTTCTGTCGAAGAAACGATATTTGTTGCTATCCTGACAAAAGAAGGAACGACGATTGCTCAAAAACCCGTTCATTGGCTTTGGGCAGATGCTCAATTTCCAGACCTTCCTCCTGACGAATATACTGCGCTCGCATTTCATCAATCTGTCAATCCACCAGAAGCAAGATATAGTGTTACATTGGAGGTAGGAGAACTCCTAGAAGTTCGATTTATTTATCTCGAACCAGAACGACAATTACTTCGAGTGCAAGTGAATCGCTTTCCTTTAGATAGTTAATCGAGCAATGAATACCGAGTTATTAGATTTTATTAATGATTCTGAGTCTCTTCGCGCTTATCGCCATCGCGTCCGCATTTTTGTTCGGGATCTCGAAGGAGAAAAAGACCCTAAAAAACGGGCAAAATTTGCCAGATATTTAGCAGAAGCAGCAACAACTTTGGCAAGATTGGAAACGGAAGCCGCAGGGGAGTAATTGACAAGCGATCGCTAGAAATTTAGTTATTATTGTGGTTTTTGTCGTGCTAATAAGCGATCGCGGTAAGGAAAAGGCGATCGCACTTCTGTTAAGAAATGAAACAATATCTTGCTTTTTGGGCGATTTTGTGTTGCGAGTTTGCTTTGTTGGCAAGAGATGCGATCGTGTTGAATAGAAGGCGATCGCATCCCTTTCTAATTCTTCAGCTAGAAAGGATTTATCTCAAAGGAAGAAATCTAATTTGTCCTTCCCATTCTTCTGCAAAGCTACACTCGGAAATTAGGAGAATTTCCTCAATTGCTAGACCCACTGAAACGCGACGGTTAATTTCAAAAACTCCAGGCATTGATAGCTCTGCTGCAATGCGATCGTAAGCAAAACTTATCATTGTTGCGACATCATGAGTTAGAACAATTCGTCCTTGTTGTGCTGCCCATTCTAAGACAGTTGGATCGTCTGCACCAGACAAGTTTACATCTTGAACGCGAACAATATCGATATTGGGATTTTGACGAAGAATACCGCGAATAATTTGATTATTCAAATTCTCGTCAGCGAGGAATTTTATCATTGAAGATCATCCTTGCTGTTTTTTTCGTGCAAGTAGGCGATCGCGAACTCCGACAGGATTAAAACGGTTTTCAGCTTCTTGATGAATTTCGGCAGCAAGGTGTTGGCGTTCTAATAAATAAGCATCTACTTCTGTTTTATGTTTCAGGTAATAAGCAATCGTAAAATAAACATCGGCAAGTTGCAAAACAGGATATTGAGTGACAATTTCTTCGGCGGTTGCTCCTTCAAGAAAGGTATAAATCACGGTATCTAAGGTAACGCGAGTTTGACTGACGCGCACGACTCCATCTAGATTCATTTCAAGGGGAGTCGATTCGTTAACAATGGCTAGATTCATTGGCGATCGCAGGTTCTTTGTTCTCTATCCTAACAAATTGGCGATCGCACTTCTGTTAAGAAAAGAAACAATATCTTGCTTTTTGGATGATTTTGTGTTGCGAGTTGGTTTTATTGGGCAGGGATGCGACTATTTTTATGAGAAGACAGCCTCACAGAATAAGGAAGCAGAAAGAAAATACGCAGCTTCTTTTTTAGTCTTTATTTTTGCGCTTGCAGTCGTTATTAGGGCTGCAAATATAAAAATCAGTCTTTTTTTTGATTTTTTGTTGACAAAACGAGAAAATAAAGAGTAGACTAACTATAGTCAGTAAAAATAAAAGCAAGTTTTTCTGAGGAATGTACTTCAATGTGAAACTCGGAGACTCTGTGTGTATTCAAAAAATAGTGAGGTAATCAATGCTACAAACAGAACTACCTACAATGACGATCAATAACGGTCATCAAAAATCGTCTGCTGCTCATATTATTACTATGCCTAATCAAAAGGAAGCCCAAGAGCAAGCCTTTGCAGATGCTTCAACTTCTGGTGCACCTGTTTTTCTTTGTCATATCTATGAACAAGGGAATCGAAAGCATTTAACTTTTTCTTTGCCTTTTAACCAATTATTACAAATGGCAAAATTAAATAGTGCGAAAACTAAAGAGAATAAAAATGATGCAGAGCAATATGTCAATCGACCTCTAATTCGTCAACATGTTGATGATATTGCAAAATATTTATTAGAAACAGAGAATTATATTCTCCCACCTTTTGTTTTTAATTCAAGTACACCAATCAAAGTTTTTGCTTTTGGCACAGGAGCAGTACAATTTGGTTATGCAATTATACCCAGTAACGTTATGTTGTATGTTACTGATGGACAACATAGACTCAAGGCAATTGAAAAAGCAATTGAAGAAAGAGACTCTTTACGAAATGATAGTGTAACTGTTCTAGTTGTTCAAGAAGAAGATATCGAGCAAATCCATCAAGATTTTGCAGATTGTGCAAAGAATAAGCCTATTCCACCTGCACTTTTAGCAACATTTGATACTAGCAATATTTTGTCAAAACTAACGCGACAAATCAATAAAACTTTAGTGGTTTTTAATGGACGAATTGATAAGATTTCTAAAAGTGTTGGAAAAGATCCTAACAATTTATTTACGATGAACCAACTGCGTGTTGGAATGGCTGAGTTTTTATTTGGCTCTTCACGTAAACAAGTCATTGAATCTCGATCTGAGCAGAGTAAAGAACAATATAAATTTCTTTTGGATCAAGCCCAAAAATTTTATATGGAATTTGCTCAACATAATGCAACATGGAAACTGCTATTAGAGCCTGCTTCAGAAACTGTCAATCTTGATCTATATAGCTTGAGGCAAGAGAGAATTGATTTTAACACCGTTGGGTTTCAAATTATTAGTCGTGTTGGTCACTATATCTTTTTTAAAAATTCCTTTGATGAATATAAAAAAAAGATGTTGATTCAAACACTTGCTAGTCTGGATTTTCATCGAGATGCTTCTTTATGGCAAAATAGTGTTGTCATAGAAGACGATAAAGGTAAAAAAAGAATAGTTGCACAAATGGCCGCTATTAATCGAGGAGTAAAAGAAACACTTGCAGAAGTTGAAAGATTAAGTGACGTACTTTTAGTTCCTTAACTTTTTTTGTCTTATTACTCCTTTCTTTTGCGATAAGGTTAGCTAACCTTATCGCTTTGTCATCATCAAATCCTAAAGGTTTCCGTTAATGAAATATGACTACTAATCAATTGTCACTATTACCTCAGCGCTCTGTTGCAGAATTTTTTGAAAACATTAAAAAATTAACTGAAGAAATCAAGCAATTTTATCTTCAAGACGAAATCCCTTTTGTTGTGGGATGGAGTGGTGGAAAAGATAGCACTGCAACTCTACAACTTATTTGGTATTCTATTGCAGAACTTTCTGTAGAAAAACGCAAAAAGCCTATTTATGTTATGACTACCGACACACTTGTAGAAAATCCTATTATTTCTACTTGGGTACAACATTCTATTAAGCGAATGAAAAAAGCAGCTATAGAGCAAAAAATGCCAGTAAAGCCTTATTTGTTATATCCAGAGTTAAAAGAGAGATTTTGGGTTTGCCTTATTGGTAAAGGGTATCCTGCGCCTAGAAATAGATTTCGCTGGTGTACGGATAGATTAAAAATCCAACCATCTAATCGATTTATTCGTAATGTTGTGCGTGCAAATGGTGAAGCAATATTAATTTTAGGAACTCGAAAAGCTGAAAGCTCTAAACGAGCAGCAACAATGGAAAAATATCATACAGATAGACAGCGAGATCGAATTAATTCAAATAACGCTAGTTTACCAAATTCATGGATTTATAGTCCTATTGAAGATTGGCGAAATGATGAAGTATGGATTTATCTTATGCAATTAAAAAATCCTTGGGGAAACAACAATGACGATTTATTATCTTTGTATCAAGGTGCAACAGCAGATAATGAATGTCCATTAGTTGTAGATAGTTCTACTCCAAGTTGTGGAGGTTCTCGATTTGGTTGTTGGGTCTGTACAATGGTTAGTAAAGATAAATCAATGGCAGCAATGATTCAAAACGATGAAGAAAAGGAATGGATGAAACCTCTTCTAGATATTCGGAATAAACTAGAGCTTAAAAATGATCGAGAACGTCGAGATTTTCGTCGTATTCATGGTAATGTAGAACTTTTCGGTCAAGAAACAGTTGAACCAATTCCCGGACCCTATACTAAAAAATGGCGGGAAAAATGGTTGCGAAAGGTTCTCGAAGCACAAGTACAAATTCGTGAGACTGCACCGCCGGAAATGCGAGATATTACCTTAATTACACCAGAAGAACTGAGCGAGATCCGGCGGATCTGGCTCGAGGAGAAACACGAATTCGATGATAGTTTGCCGCGTATTTATGAGGAAGTAACCGGAGAAAAGTTTAACGATCGCAGCAACACAACCTCTCAAACCGATACCCCCCTCCTAGGAGCCGACGAATGGAGTATCCTCAAAAACCTGTCGGAGGACGACGATATGCACTTTGAACTCACTACCCGACTTCTCGACATCGAACGCCAATATTACACCAAATCCAAACGTAGCGGCATTCTCAAAGACCTCGAAAAATGCTTTGATACCAGTTCGCGATCGCGAGAAGAAGCCATCCAAAACGCCTACCACCAACGAGATATCAAAGAAGCGATCGACAACGCCGACGTAAACACCCTGCAAAAACTCACCAGCGAACAGTTACCAGTGAATCATGAATCATCCCTAGAAGAGAAACAACAAACATGGGCAGACTTTAAATTTCCCCCACAACTCCCCACTGATAACTGATAACTGATAACTGAAATGAACTTACCTCTCTTTCTCATCGCCGCGATCGCCCTCATTATCACCCCCGGTCCCGATATGCTGTACGTCATCGCCCGCAGCACCGGACAAGGGCGCAAAAGTGGCATTGCCTCAGCCTTTGGGGTCTCTACCGGCATCCTCGTGCATACCTTTACCGCCGCCATCGGCCTTTCCAGTCTCCTCATGACCTCCGCGATCGCCTACAACACCATCAAATATATCGGAGCCGCTTATCTCATTTACCTCGGCATTCTTACTCTCACTGCAAAAAGCAAGCATCACCTTAACCAGCAAAGCTCGAAATCGGACTTAAAAACCAACTTTTTCCAAGGCTTCCTTTCCAACATCCTGAACCCCAAAGTTGCCCTCTTCTTCCTCGCCTTCCTCCCCCAATTCGTCAATAGCGATCGCGGCAACATTACCCTCCAGATCCTTAGCCTCGGCGCACTATACATCCTCCTTTCCACCCTCTGGCTCATCCTCACCGCCCTCATTTCCAGCACCGCCAGCACTTGGTTACAACAGCGATCGCACTTCCAAAAATGGCTCACCGGCTCCATTTTCATTAGTTTAGGCGCTCGTTTGGCCATTCCCGAAACGCGATGAAGAGTTGAGAGTTGAGAGCTTTTAATTCAATGAAAGTTCAGGGATTATTCCAGTAATTTCGATTACTTTCTCAGTTCCGATCCACCGGGGAATCAAATTCCCCGTCTCATACAAGAAGTCCTCTTCAGAGGACTGTAATCATAAACTCTAGCTGATTTTGCGCGATCTTAATCCATTTCAATGGATTTTTCGTATGAGACAGGGATTTTCAATCCCTGACGGATCGACAATGAAAAAGATAATTTCATTACCGATTTATTTTCTTAAACTTCATATCATTAAAGCAATGGATCTAGACCTCTGGACGCGCACGAATGGCACTTTGATCAATGTAATAACTGTCCTCCTCGGTACATTTCTCGGGCTGCTGCTGCGAAACCGCCTGCCCCTAAAAATGCAGCAAATTCTCACTCAAGCCCTCGGATTGCTCACACTTTGGCTAGGGGCAACCATGGCCGATCGCCTTACCCAGGCACAAGGTGGCAAAATTGACGGCGTGATTCTCGGTTTAATCTCCCTTGCGATCGGCGGTCTCCTCGGAGAAGCCCTGCAACTGGAAGACCGCCTCGGGAAAATGGGCGACTGGCTGCAAAAAAGATTTCGCGGACAAGGACGCTTTACCGAAGGCTTCGTCGCCAGCAGCCTCCTTTTCTGTATCGGTCCCCTCGCCGTCCTCGGCAGCCTCAACAACGGCTTAACCGGAGATAATACCCTCCTCGTCCTCAAAGCCGTCATGGACGCGATCGCCGCCCTCGCCCTTACCAGTACCTACGGCATCGGAGTCAGCTTTTCTACCCTCTCCATCCTCCTTTATCAAGGCAGCATTTCCCTTGCCGCCGGTAGCCTCGTCACCCTCATCCCCGACCCTCAAACCGATCCCCGCATCTTCCTCGTCACTGGCGTAGGCGGCCTCACTATTCTCGGTCTCGGTTTGAACCTTTTAGAAGTGACTCGCATTCGTATCGCCTCCTTCCTCCCCGCCATCGCCCTTGCCCCCTTCATCTATTGGTTAAGCGATCGCTTGAGTTAAAATAACCGAGTCAAGAATGGGGAAAAACCAATGGCTGAGAACTTGCTAGACCAACTGCAAACCATGACCGAGATCCTTCCTGATGTCGGCGACCTGCAAGCGATCGCGCAATATACCCCCCCAGAAGCGATCGTCGATCCCTCCTTGCTGACCAACGCCGTGCAAATGCAACAATATCAAGAAGCCACCCACAACATTCTCCGTCGGGCGCGAGAGGAATTGGGGGCGAGTGCCGCTGTCTCAGAAGTTATCACCCTAGCGAGAGATCTCCTCAGCGTGTTTTTTGGCTGTGAAATCTTACAACATATCCCCGGTCGCCTTGCCGCAGAAGTCGATACGCGCCTCGCCTACGATACCAATGCCATCTTAATCAAAGCCCGCTATCTCATCGCCGAATACGAAGCCAAAGGCGCATCTCGCGATCGCATTTTGCTCTCCATTCCCGCCACTTGGGAAGGCATTCGCGCCGTAGCCGTCTTAGAAAAAGAAGGCATTCACTGTAACTTAATCCTCGTTTTCGGCCTCCATCAAGCCGCCGCCGGTGCCGAAGCTGGGGCAACCCGCATCTCTCTTTTAGTCGGTAGGGTTTTGGACTGGTACAAAGACGAAGGCATTCGCGAGAACTTTTACCCCGATGAAGATCCAGGCGTTTTTGCCCTCACTCGCATCTATAACTACTGCAAAAAATTTGGCTACAAAACCGAAATTCTCGGCTCCAGCTTTCGCAACATTGACGAAATTACCGAATTGTCAGGATGCGATTTTCTCATGATTCCCCCCAAACTTCTCGAAGAACTGCGAGCCACCCAAAGAGACTTACCGCGCAAACTTTCCCCTCAACTGGCCAAAGAGGCTCGACTCGAGAAAATGCTTGTCGATCGCGACACTTTCGATCGCCTGCACATGGAAGACCCCATGATCGCCAGCAAATTACATGAAGGTATTACCGGCTTTTCTCGTGCGATCGAAGTCCTCGAAAAACTGCTTGAAGAGAGACTGGCTTTGAGTGAAGGGGAAACAAAAGTGAAAAATGCCGCCCGAGAAATCTTTCAAGTCTACGATCTCGACGGAGACGGGTTCATCACTCGCGAAGAATGGGCGGGTAGCGATGCCGTCTTCGATGCCCTCGATATTAATGGCGATGGGAGAATTTCCCCCGAAGAAATGGCGATCGGCTTGGGGGCAGCTTTTCGCTTGGTGAAAGAAGAGTAACGATTCAGAAATTCCTTGATAACTGATAACTGATGACTGATAACTGTAAAATGCCAGAGTACCTATTATTAATTCGCGATCGCCCGAGTTGAGGAGTGAGCTTTGAGCGTTTCTAATTCCCCCGAATGGCACTGGCAAAACTGGGAAGGGCTGCCCTATTTAACTTGCAGCCTCTTACAAGATTGGCAGCACGGCTTTTTTAGCCAGCAGTTTTATCCCCGTCCTCCCGTTGACTTGGCGAAAGTATTACACCTTCAAGCCTCAGCTTATCGCCTCAAACAGGTTCACGGCAATCGAGTTTTAACCCCCAGCGAGATCGATCGCGAAATGGGAGAGTTAGAAACAGAATTTCCCCCCGCAGATGGAGCGTTAACAGAAGCGGAAAATCAATCGGTTTGGGTCGCAAGTGCCGACTGTACCCCCGTTTTAATTGGTGATGTTACCACGGGACGAGTGGCCGCCCTTCATGCCGGTTGGCGCGGAACCGCCCAAAAAATCATTCCTGAAGCTGTTTCTCGCTTAATTGAGCAAGGTAGTCATCTCAAAGATTTGCGCTTTGCCCTCGGGCCTGCGATCGCTGGCGAAGTCTATCAAGTCACAGAACACGTTGCAGCAGAAGTTGGGGCAAGTTTAGTCAAAAAAGAGACAACAGACACCCCAGAGGCAATTTTAGCCGCCTTAGAGAACATGAACAATCCCCCTATCCATTCCGATCCTCAACCCGGACGAGTGCGCCTCGACGTGCGGCGGGTGAATGCCCTGCAAGCCGAACAATTGGGAGTCCTCCCCAAACACATTGCGATCGCCCCCTTTTGCACCTATCAACATCGCGATCGTTTCTTCTCCTACCGTCGCACCAAAGAGAAAAAGGTGCAATGGTCTGGCATTGTCAATTAGAAAAAAATTGATTGTCTCCCTCTTCACTGATAACTGATAACTGATAACTGATAACTGATAACTGATAACTGATAACTGTTCACTGAAAAGATGGATGTTGAATTTCACTACTATATAACCTATTTGGTGGCAGCGCGATCGGGTTTTTCGCCAACGGAGGCGCAAACGATCGCCTATTCTTCTCAGTATGTCGATAATAATTCCCAAGGTTTTAAAATCAACGCCGGGAAAAGGAACGAATATTACAACCAAATTACCCAAACTTTTAATATTCTTAAATCCCAAAATGAATTATTGAAAATTTATTCCGTCTTTCATTTTATCCCGGGAGATCCGTTTGCGATTAGCGCTCAGCGAAAAGATGGTCAGCGCCATTTTCTCAATACGACCCCCAATAGCGAGAATGCCAATCTGATTATCAATGATGCGTTAGCCAGTAAAAATCTCTATCGTATTGGCATTGCCTCTCATAGTTATGTCGATACTTGGGCGCATCAAAATTTTGTCGGGTATTATGATGAATTCAATGCTGTTAAAGGAGTATTCAAATCAGCTTTACCTCATGTCGGCCATGCAGATGTGAAACGCTATCCCGACTGGCCGGCCTTGATTTGGAAAGACTATCGCCTCATTTCTCCCCATGAAAAAGTCAATAACAAATCCCGTTTTCTCGAGGCAGCCAAACACTTATTTTATCAGTATTGCTTTTATTTAGAAGGAGAATATCCTCGCGATCGCCGCGAAAAAGATGCCCTTGAATTAATTAACGATCTCGATCGCGCTATTGGCAAGCTCGATCCTAAAAATCGTCACAAACGCGATCGCCTTCAACGCTATATTGCACTGAGTCAGCAAAAAAACTATGGCGGAGAAATACTTCCCATCTATAACAAGCATCTCTGGTTCGATTGCGCCGTCTGTCGCAGGAAAAATGAAGGGAGCGATCGCAAAAAAGGCTTATTTTCTAATTTAA
Organism: Spirulina sp. LEGE 11439; assembly: GCF_059821285.1. NCBI lineage: Bacteria > Bacillati > Cyanobacteriota > Cyanophyceae > Spirulinales > Spirulinaceae > Spirulina > Spirulina sp. LEGE 11439. The sequence goes on along the minus strand of NZ_JCAMRX010000013.1, from coordinate 14,802 downwards.
CTTCCTTTAAAGATCCTCGTTTTTGGCAAGAAAACTATCAACACAGTCATTGGTATCGCTTCCAAGAAGCTGCCAAAAAACAACAAAAAGCCGCTTGGAATATTTTATATGAAACTAAATTTCGCTATTTAGAAAATCACCCCCATTTTTATCATAATTCTTCCCGAAAAAATGATTATGCTAAAATTTAAAATTGGAAACATTAAATACTATTTTATTTTCAGTATTATTATTGGTTTATTATTGAGCCTTTTTTTGAGTTTATCTCTACGATCGACAAGCGCTCAAACGACTTCAGAGTCAAACTATACAATGAGTCGGAAAGCTCCTTTTAATCATCCTGAATATTACCCTTTAGACTCATCAATAGACGAGACACTCTATCATTCAACAGGAAATTGGGTCGGGCGCTTGATTTTACCAACCGTAGAAGAGAAACAGAAAACAAAAACCTATTCGAGTTTACCAGATTGGGTTTGGTTAGAAGTTTATAATACCCCTCCAGAACAGCAAAACTTAATCGGAAAAATCTTGCGTTTGGAATGGCAAGGAACGGGTTCAAATCGCTTTTATGTTACTGCAACGACCACAGATATCAACTTCTCAGAAGCAGCGCAGAAAAGTCTCGAAAATGGTAATATTAACCCCGTTCGTTTGCGCGATCGCGATCGAGTCGGACCCCTAGAATCTCTCGCCGGGGCAAGACCTCAAGACGATCTGATCGTCAGTTTAGAAAATATCAATGTAGTTGAAGATAAAGTCGGAGCATTCATCCTACAAACCGATCGCGAACCCATCCAAGTCACCGGACGCTATTATGCTCTCGTCGATATTATCGAACCCAGAGAGAGAAAAGAGAAAACTTGTCTCGAAAATACATCTTGTTTGCCAGACTATTTTCACGTCCGTCACTATAATCAAAACAGTCAAAAATTTGATGGAGTTGAAGAGATCGTTCGCATTCCTCAACAACCTCAAACTCGAGGCGATCGCGTTTTTTCCACACCCAAAAAGCTCGAAAACTCTCCCGCAGGAAAAGCAGGCTGGTATATTTATGGAGCCAAAGATCGAGACGGAATTTTTACCGTCCAAGCCATTAAACCTCGCGCTCTTTTTCAACTTCAGCCCGATCGTACTATTCTCGGAAAACAAGCAGGATTCAATTATATTAATACGGAAAATTGGCACAATCTCAAACCTGCAAAAGGAACAATTCAGACTGTTTTAATTGACCCCAAAGCCAGTAATCCAAAAACTGCAAATGACTCATGGAAAGAAGGAGATAAAGCGTTAGTTCTGCACGTATTTGGCGGCATTGGTGGCAATCAAAGCGAATCCCATCTCCCCCACACGATAACAGGACATTTTTCCTATGGAATTGCCGAAATTGTCCGCGATCGTTTTACCAATGAACTACAATGGGATATTCAATACCAACAAGTTTACGCTCATAATCCTGATGGCATTGTCGCCGGAAGATTATCATGGGAAACCTATATGGGCAACTTACAACGAGGATGGCTGGGAACTCGCCCTGTTGCCGATATTCTCATTAAATTAGATGCCTTCACCCGCGATTATCTCTTTGACACAACTCGCCTTTCTTTATTTCAAGAACTGCGCTTACAAACGCAAATTATGATGGCACGATATCGCACGGGAGACGGCACCGGAAATACTGCCGTTACTCCGGCAACCTCTTGCGTTCAAGATTCCAGTCAGGCTCTTTATATTGCCATCAAACAGATCGAACATCAAGCCGCGATCGATCCAGCGATTCAAACATGGCGAAAAAACCATCCCAACCACCCACAAACGCAAAAAATCGCTGAATTTATTGCCCTTGCCCGAGACTTAATCCAAAATTTAACCCCACGGGGTACAGTGCGACCAGATTGGCGACAAAATGCCGAATATTTAGCAGGAGTAAATAATCGCAATGGATTTGTGGCAAGCAGTAGTACAGTTAATGCTATTTTAAGTTGGCGTTCCCTTTTTCCCCGACGATTTCACGATGAAATTGCCCAAATTTTCCTTGACAATGGGGCGACTTTATGGGTACTTCGCAGTAACCAAGTCGGAGGATTCGATCGCGATATTTTGCCCCTTGCACCTACAGTTTTATTCGGTCAAATTCCTTTGCTTGCGATCGCGATCGAACGTCTCGCCTCTGCTTTCACAAAACTTAATCTTAGGGATAGTGGGGTAATTTTAGGCACCTTAGCAATTTATGGTGCGATCGCCATTCCTCTCGCAAAATCTGCAAATTTTATTCACCCGAGTTTTACCCAGCATCGTCCCTTGCAACAAGGACTGGGTTTGATTTATATCTTCTTTTTTCCCGCCTTCTTTGAAGAATTAATCTTTCGCGTTTTATTGCTTCCCCATCCTGTCGAACGAGTTTCAGTATTGACATGGGGATTGTGGGCGATCGCGAGCCTCATCGGGTATATTATTTACCATCCTCTCAACGCCCGTAGTTTTTATCCTGCTGGCTATCCCACCTTTTTCCAGCCTATCTTTCTTATTTTAACAGGATTATTAGGCATTGCTTGCACGATCGCTTATTATCTTACCTATTCAATTTGGGTGGCTGCGATCGTTCACTGGATTGTTGTTGCAGTTTGGCTATTTACTTTGGGAGGCAAACAAAAACTCCTGCAACAATAAACCCAGAATATTAACAATTAATAATGTAAAATTGTGATGAGCTATCAGAAAAATATTGGCATGATTTTTGAGGAGAAAATGCAGTGAAATTTGGCAATTGGATCGGCTTCTTTTGTTTAATTGTTTCCTTGATTATCTTATGGCAATTTCGGCAGATCGTGCTACTTATTTTTACATCTGTCGTTCTCTCAGTTGCGCTTAATAGTTTAGTACGCTGGCTACAACAAATCGGTAAGCACAAAGGAATCATCATTCCGCGCGGTCGTGCAGTTCTGATTTCTTTAGCTTTAGTTTTATTGTTTAGTCTCTTATTTTTAGGCTTAGTTTTACCGCCTTTTCTCTCTCAATTTCAGAAACTAATTGCTTTAGTTCCCATTGCGGTTGATGAAGTTTTAGAATGGCTGGATTTTTTCTTTGACAATCCTCCCAGTTGGCTGCCTTTAAATCAAATTGATTTAGAATTGCCCAATCTTGCAGAGATTACTCAACAATTTGCACCGGTCGCCCAAGATCTTTTGGGGAACTTTTTTGACTTTTTTAGTAACTCGATTGTCGTCTTGCTGCGAGTCTTATTAGTCATCGTGTTCACGGCGATGCTTCTCGCCAATCCCTTCGCCTATCGTAAACTATTTCTGACTTTATTTCCGTCCTGTTATCGACGGCGAACCGATGAAATCCTCGATCGCTGCGAACTCGCTTTAATCAGTTGGATGCGAGGAATTTGTATTAACTCTTTATTTGTATCAATTTTCTGTGGAATCGGTTTAGTCTTTATCCAAATTCCCTTTGCGTTTACCCATGCACTGTTAGCCGCAGTGTTTAATTTTGTTCCTAATATCGGTCCCGCAGCCAGTGTCATTTTCCCCCTCTCCGTCGCCCTCCTTGAATCCCCTTGGCAAGCGATCGCAGTTATAATTCTCTACGTCATCGTGCAGAACTTGGAAAGTTACTGGTTTAGTCCGATGGTGATGCAAAAACAAGTTTCTCTCTTACCGGCTGCAACCCTAACCGCACAACTCTTTTTTGCCACCTTCCTCGGTTTTTTGGGACTGGTATTAGCACTTCCCCTCGCTGTCGTAACCAAAACATGGATTGAAGAAGCATGGGTTAAAGATGTCTTAGATCGTTGGCAAGATACCCCTCGTCTTCAAATTGAATCTATCAAAAAAAGTAAAATTCCGGTAGAATCAATAGCAGCCGAAAAAACGAGCCAATCTTAAGTTTAAAGCACAATATTCTTTCTTATTTTCTTGTCTTGTGAATTCAGAATCCTCGGAACCCAAAAGTAAATTAAAAATGTGGTGGGAATCCCTCTCCCCGCTATCTCGCTTGTTAGCGATCGCCTTAGCCGCCCCTCTGATGGTTTTAAATGCTTGGGCATTTTCAACTATTTTTGGCTATTTCCACTCTTTATTTATTATTATCTTAGTTGCTGCTCTCTTGGCATTTTTACTAAATTATCCAACCAGTTTATTAGAACGCATCGGATTAAAACGAGGACAATCTACTTTTGTTGTTATTTTTGTTGCCTTACTGACAGTGATTTCCGTTGGGATCACTCTCCTTCCCCCTGTCATTTCTCAGGCTCAACAATTAGTTGCCCGCTTGCCCGAGTTAATTGACTCGGGACAATATCAACTCACGATTTTAGATGAAAGATTTGAGAATTTAGGCTTGTCAATTAGTCTTGATGGATTGATCATTCCTGCCAAAAATACCATTAAATCACAACTGCAAAAACTCGCCGGACAAACTCTCGACTTGGCAGTAAATATAACTTTATTTACCGTTGTTAAAGTTCTGGATATCGCGTTAACTTTCGTGATTACTTATTATTTACTTTTGCATGGTGATGATATTTGGCGAAGTTTACTCGATTGGTTGCCGTCGAGAATCCAAAAACCCTTTTCTTTAACCTTGCGATCGAGCTTTCGCAATTATTTTATCGGACAGTTTATTTTAGCAATCTGCATGGGTACGAGTTTAACTTCAATCTATTTATTGCTCCAAGTTCCCTTCGGTTTATTATTTGGTTTAACTATTGGTTTAATGGCAATTGTTCCCTTTGGGGGATCTGTTGGGATTGCTTTGGTCACATTTTTATTAGCATTACAAAATATTGGCATTGCCATTCAAGTCGTTGTGGTGTCGGTTATTATTCAGCAAGTTCTCGAAAATATTATTGCCCCGAGAGTCTTAGGGCGAGTGACGGGATTAAATCCCTTTTGGGTCTTTATTTCGATTCTCACTGGGGCAAGAGTGGGCGGCTTTTTAGGGGTTGTTGTTGCCGTCCCTACAGCCGTAATTATTAAAGAAGCCTTAAATGCCATAAAATCTCTCAAAATTCAAGCAACCGAAGCGGAAGAGATGCAGATTATCTCCTCAAAATCCGAACCCATTCCCCCTTCTCAAAGCTTAAGCGATCGCGAACCTTCTCCTAATTAAAAATAGAGAGGCGAGAAGTTGAGAAAACTCGAGAATTCTCTGATGACAAGTTAAGGCAACGCATCGGGTATGATAAGAAAGGCGACAATCTTGAAGTCATGCCAGATTGGGTAAAGCGATGGAAAAGAAGAGCGATCGCGGGGCTAGTCTGTCTCTTTTGTGCGATTTTCGGTATTTGGGGACTTGGGGGGAAAGCCACAAGCGCTCAATTTGTGGCATCTTTGGATTTGCTACAAGATTGGCAACAGGATCTCGATCGCGAACAAGTTGAAGTGGTCGAACAACAAAACCGCCTTTCGAGTGTGGAACAAGATGCTCAACGATATCTTCGTAGCTTGCGGCACACCGTTCAAGTGATGAATTTACAACTCAAGTATTATCAAAAAGAATATGAAACAGCGAGTAAAAAATTAAATGCGATCGCAGTAGAACTGAATAAAGAGCGCAAAACTTATGCCCCCAAATTAACCGCAACTGTCGCTCGCCTGCGATTTCTTCAACGCCAATCTTTGACCAGCCAAGGATGGCGATTTCTCCTCAAAAGTGACGATCTCAACGAATTTTTCGATCGCCGTACTCGTCTCAAATTAGTCTATCAAGCCGATCGCCAGCACTTAGAAGCCTTGCAAGTTGCTGCTAATAAAATCAAACAACAAAAACAAACCATTGAGGAAAAAAAACAGCAAATTACTCACCTGCAAGCCCAAATCCACACGCAAAAAGCCGATCTGGAAAAACAAGTGCAAATTCAACAGACCTTAATGGCTCAGCTTAACGGCGATCGCTCGAATTTAGAAGCCGTCCGCAGGAAATTGGCTGAAGATTCCCAAGGTATCGGCTTGACGATCCAAAAACGCATGGCCAATCGCGATCGCAACCTTTTTGGCAGCACGCAAACCTTTATCGCCCCCCATCAAGGAAAAGTTTCTAGCAAATTTGGATTGCGACGACATCCCATTTGGGGAGGAAAGCGCCTCCATAGCGGCATTGATTTTGCTGGCGAATATGGCAGCCCCATCCAAGCGGCCGATAGCGGGACGGTAATTTTGGCTCAATGGTATGGTGGGTATGGAAAAACCGTTGTTATCGAACACGGACGAGGAATGACAACCCTTTACGGTCACGTCAGTAAATTTTTCGTTCGCGAAGGACAGCCCGTCAAACAAGGAGACGCGATCGCCGAAGTCGGATCGACGGGTTTTTCTAACGGACCTCATCTTCATTTTGAAATTCGCCAAGAAGGTCAACCCGTCGATCCCTTGAAATATTTATCAATCAACACCGAACAATTATCAATGATTAATGAGGAAGCTCGAAATAACCAATAACCAATAACCAATAACTAATACCAAAATCTCAGTGAATCTCAATCAATTACTGATTTGGACAATCTGCCTTTCCTGTTTTTCCTTGCTCGTCCGGACATTGCTGGATCGTCGCGGTCGAGGTTGGAGCATTGTCTCGGGCAGTATTTTATTCATCACGGGTGCTTTATTTTATCGGAATCCTCATCTTGCTGGCTTAGTGGGAGGAAGTCTTTGGGTATTATTTCTCATTCTTCCCGTTTTGGGTTGCGCGTGGGTGAATCAACTGATTTATCAAGAGCGATACACAGAAGCGCGGAGATTAGCCAATTACTTACGCTGGCTGCATCCGGCTGATGGCTGGCTTGAACAACCTTTTATCCTGCAAACCCTAGAAATGGGAAAACAAGGCAAGATTGCCGAAGCCATTAAACGCTTGCATCCCTATGAAACAACAGTAACGCCGATGGGTCGCAATGCCACGGCTTTACTGTTTATTATGGGGGCGCGGTGGCAGGAACTTTTACAATGGATCGAGCATCATATTCCCGAAAGCACGTTAATTGACGACCCTCATTTGGTCACCAATTATTTGCGCGCTCTGGGGGAAACGGGAGATTTAAACGGCTTATTATGGGGGTTGGAGCGTTACGAAGGCGCTTTGACCAAGGCAGGAAACCCCATTCCCCTTAATTTAGCGAGATTGTTCGCCTTTGCCTTTTGCGGTCGAGTCGATCGCGTCTGTCACTTGCTGGCTGAACCTTTAGCAGCTTATCCCTCACCCATGCAAAAGTTTTGGCGCTTGACGGCACAAATGGCCGCCAACCAAAATCCCAAAGCACGAGAACAATTATTGGCATTGCAAAATAGCACGAGTGATTCTATTCTCGAAGCCGCGATCGCTTGGCGTTTATCCCATCCTCCCCAGAATCCGCAAACAATTCTCATCCCTTTCTCCCAAGCTATGTTACGACGGCTTAAAGGCTCATTAAAACAGGAAACGCGCTATGGTCGGTTACTCAGTTTCTCTCCGAGTCGCGCTCGAGTGACTTATGGGCTGATTTTTCTCAATTTCCTCTTTTTCCTGCTGGAAATTGCTTTAGGGGGCAGTAAAAATCCAGAAACTTTAGATCGCTTGGGGGCCTTAATGCCCTCTGCTGTTTGGCAAGGAGAATGGTGGCGATCGATCTCGGCGAATTTTCTGCATTATGGGGCGCTGCATTTATTTTCTAATATGGTGGGACTCTATTTTCTCGGTCCTTTTGTAGAAGCGATCGCCGGACGATGGCGCTATCTTTTCATTTACTTTGGCAGTGGCATTGGGGCAATGTCTGCGTTTAGTGCCATTGCCATCGCTCAAGGAATGCCTGCTCAACGTTTGGTGGGGGCTTCGGCGGCAATTATGGGAATTTTAGGCGCTATTTTAGCCATTCTTTTACAAGGTTGGTTACAGGAAAAAAGTCAGATTGCCGCCAAGCGGTTGCGCTTATTTTTAGCAATTGTTGTCTTGCAGGTTGCTTTCGATCTGCTCATTCCTGAAGTGAGTTTTTTAGCACATGCGTTAGGATTGGGTTTTGGCTTTACGATCGCAATGCTTTTATTTCCGAAAGGAATTAGTAATGGATAATGAGTCATTGGAGGACTGCATGAACAAAAAAATAGCGATCGCTTTCATTCTCGTGCTGGGTTTAATGGGTAGTTTTGCGATCGAATCCGTGGGAATTTTATCGGCTTTGGCACAAGAAGAGGAAGAAGAAAAAATCGAGCCTTTAGAAATGAGAGAAGATCCGCTCATTCGTTCTAATATTGTCGAAAATCCCCTGAGCGAAACAGAAAAACAAGAATTAATTCCCGTCTTGGATCGACTGGCTTTAGAGGCGGAAGCTGAGTTTTTAGCTGAAGATGGAGATAAAGATAGAGCTTTTACCATTTGGTATCGAGAATTGCGCTTGCGACGTTTTTTAGGGGCAATTGCTGAAGTTGAAGCCCTCGGAAGGGTGGGGAAAATTGCTTGGGAAAATAATCGCAATGAAGATTTATTTTTCCTGCGGGAACGACTCACAGAAATTCAAACCAATGCCGAAGAACAGCAAACCCTCAATGCTCAATTGGCGAATACATTAGCGATCGCTTACGATAAAATTCGCTTTTATCCCCAAGCCTTGGCGATGTATGAGTTTGTTTTAGCCCATATTCGCGAAACCGGAGATCTTAACGCCCTAGAGCAGATTTTAAATACTATTGCCCAACTGCATTTAGAATGGTTCAAATATTTTGCTGCCGAAGCTGTTTATCAAGAATTATTAGAGTTAGCGCGATCGCAGTTTGATGATGCCAGTATCCTACGCTACTTAGAACAGATGGCATATATTTATACTCGCGCCAAACAACCGGAAAAAGCGATCGAAACGAAACTTGAATTGTTACAAGGATATTTAAAAAAAGAACTCTTAGAAAAAATTCCTCCCCTACAAATTTCTTTAGCAGAAGATTATGAAACGATTGGAGAAGGCGAAACCGCCAGCGAAACCTATCAAGAAGCCTTTACCCTCGCTTGGGCCAATCAATACTATGCTTATGCCAGTACCGCCTTAAAAAAATTAGCAGAATTATATTATACCTACGACCAACTCGACTATGCTCTAGAAATTTATCAAGAACAAATCAAAGCCGCAGAATATGCTACCGATGAATTTTCAATTATGGAAATTTACGAACGGATGGGACAAATTTATCTAGAATTAGAAGACTATTCCCAAGCCTTAAACGCTTTCCAAGAAGGCTTAAAATTGGCTCGTTCTCTCGGTCATAAAGAAGAAGATTTTTTGGAGAAAATTGCTGAAGTTCAAGAATTCTTTTAATTAACTGATTTGTTATTGTTGACTCCCTCATTCTGATAAAATGTAGTAGACGATACAACATAAAGGTTTTTTGCTTACCACGAGAGCGCATTTTCTTCAAGAGATGTCTCGGAAAACTTGCAACATTTCTTTACAAGTATTACAACTAAAGTAAAGAAGAACAGACAACTCTACTGCCCCAGATGCGCGATCGCGGTCGAGTTGCCATTTATCCTCCCACCCGCACCAGTTATCATGGAAAATCAGCGATCGGTATTCCAACGTTTAAAACAGGATTTAAAAAACGACTTAATTGCAGGTCTTTTAGTTGTCATTCCCTTGGCAACAACAATTTGGTTGAGTTTTACTATCTCTCGATGGGCGATCGCCTTTTTAACAGAAATCCCCAAACAAGTTAACCCCTTTCAAGGATTAAATCCTGTTTTAACCAATTTTTTAAATCTTTCGATCGGATTTGCCGTGCCATTAGGGTTTATTTTGTTGATTGGCTTAATGGCCAGAAACATTGTCGGACAATGGTTGCTAGACTTGGGAGAACGCATTTTACAAGGCATTCCCCTCGCTGGCTCCGTTTATAAAACCCTCAAGCAAATTTTGGAAACCCTACTGCGAGATTCCAAAAGTAAATTCCGACGGGTCGTAATGATAGAATACCCACGACAAGGTGTATGGAGTCTCGGATTTGTCACGGGAAAACTCAGCGAACCTTTACAAGTTCATCTGGCTCAACCCATGTTAAGCGTCTTTATTCCTACAACCCCCAACCCGACTTCGGGGTGGTATGCCATCATTCCCGAATCCGAAGCGATCGATTTACCGATTTCTATTGAAGATGCCTTTAAAGTTCTCATTTCTGGGGGAATTGTGAGTCCGACGGTTTTTCCCTCTTCGGCTCCCATTGCGATCGCCTCTTCTCCAGATCCCGAGCCTTATCCTCCCTCGCATCCAGATAGAGAGATCGAAGCCTCGACAGAAAAACAGCAGGCTTTACCCATTGAACCCGAAAACGTAAAATTGTAACTTCAAGTTTACCGATTCTTTTCTTGCACTCTACCTACAATTATGCCTCGCCAACAGCCTCGCCAAACTTCACGAGAACTCGCACTTTTAAGCCTGAGTCAAATTCGGGGCAGTTCGGAAAAAATCCAACAACAAACCCTCAATGACTTAATTTTAGCCGCCATTCGTACCCTTGTTGCCGAAGCGCGAGATACACTCTCCACAGCAAGCGAGGAAATCCACAGAGGAGCCGATCGCCTAGAAAGTAGCGAAATTCGAGCGACAGACGTACAAAGTAGTAAGACAATGGTGAAAGAAGCCATTGCATTAACGGAAACGGCTCTCAACCGCGTCGGCTATGCCGTAGATTTGCCAGAATTCATTCATCTTGCCGATCGCCAAGAAGTGCGAGAATATGCCCTAGAACTGATCGGTACCGTCAAGCGTCGCAAAGCAGAAATTACCAAGGCGATCGAAACTTCTCTAGTCGATTGGAGTTTTACTCGCATTCCTCAAGTCGATCGCAATATTCTTTCCCTAGCTGTTGCCGAGATTGTCTTTTTAGAAATTCCCACTCGCGTTGCGATTAACGAAGCGGTAGAATTAGCAAAGCGATATTCTGATGAAGAAGGAGCGCGTTTTATTAATGGTGTCTTACGCAAAATTATAGAGGCAGAAAAGAGTGGTGAAAAAATAAAGGATCGACAAGTTGCCAAGGAAGCAAGCATGGAAAATAACAATGAAACAAGCGTGGAAAACAACGTAGAAAACATCAATAATTAATAATTGAAAAAAATGGTATTTAATTGGTTTAATCGAAAATTCAAAAAAGACGATCTCGAAAAAACGCAAGAGAAGGAGCAAAAGCAACCTCAATCTCAAGAAGCGAAATCGACTCCAACTCAAAAGCAACCTCAAGAAATCAAACAAGAAGAGGTTAAAACAGATTCTCCTCAAACTACCCAAGAGGATTATTTGCAATGGGCAAAAGCGGCGTATCAACAGATTCAACAGCGCCAAGCTGAAGAAAAAGAGGAATCTTCCGAACTTGTTGAAGAACCTGAAAGTGAAGTTAAAGAATCTGAAAGTGAAGCGCTAATCTCGCCAGTAGAATCCGATCGCGAGGACGTGATTTCCGAAACAGTTGACGAGGCAGAAATCACCCCAGAACATGAAGAGGAAACAGTTTCCGAAAGTCCTCTCGAAACGCCATCAGAACCCGATACAGTATCCGCCGAACTTCATCCAGAACTTGTCGTTGAACCCGTAGCTGAATCTGTATTAGAGGTTGAGGAAGAAACTCTTGCCGAAAATATTCCCGCAACAAGTCTAGAAATTCTTCCCGAACCCGAAGCAAATCTTCAAGAATCGACCATAATTGCTGAATCCGAACCCGAACTCGAAATTGTTGCCGAAACTGCCGTCACGAGTCCGGAAATAGACGCAGAACCCGTATCTGAACCTGTTTCAACTCCAGAAATAGACGTAGAACCCGTATCTGAAACCGTTTCAACTCCAG
>NZ_JCAMRX010000013.1:0-2904 GCF_059821285.1 Spirulina sp. LEGE 11439 | reverse complement strand
GTTTCAACTCCAGAAATAGACGTAGAACCCGTATCTGAAACCGTTTCAACTCCAGCATGGATGCAAAAATCCGATGCACTGGAACGATTAAAAGAAACGGCGATCGAGACCCCCGAACCCGAGGTGAAACGCGCACCTCCCGTTGACTTTGACGAGGATTTTGTTTGGTCGGCTAAAGTATTGGCCGAACAAGGGAGGCGACCTGAAGATGTTTCTCTCGAGGAAATAAGCTGGCTCAAACGCTTGCGAGAAGGACTGGGAAAAACGCGCCGCAGTTTGATCAATCAACTCAAAGCCGTTGTCGGCCAAGGCCCCCTCAATGAAGATGCGGTCATGGAAATTGAGGCGTTACTCCTGCAAGCCGATGTGGGGGTCGAAGCCACTGAGTATATTATCGAAACCCTACAGGAAAAATTGCGCGAAGAAGCCTTACCTCCCGAGGAAGCGATCGCCTATTTAAAAACCATTCTTTGTAACTTATTAGATAAACCCCTTCCCGATCCCGAAAATGCGGCCCTCGTTCCTGAAGAAGAGGGTTTAAATATCTGGTTGATGACAGGGGTCAATGGCGCGGGAAAAACTACCACCATTGGGAAATTAGCGCATCTGGCCAAACAATCCGGCTATAGCTGTATTATCGCGGCGGCGGACACCTTTCGCGCGGCGGCAGTAGAACAAGTAACGATTTGGGGAGAGCGATCGCAAACGCAAGTTATTGCCAACCCCGGAAAAAATACCGATCCGGCGGCTGTAGTTTACGATGCCATTAATGCCGCAAATTCTCGAGATGTTCGCCTTCTCTTAGTAGACACTGCCGGACGCTTGCAAAACAAAAAGAATTTAATGGCAGAATTGGCTAAAATTCGCCGTATTATTGATAAAAAAGCCCCCAATGCAACAGTAGAATCCTTATTAGTTTTAGATGCAACATTAGGACAAAATGGTCTGCGTCAAGCACAGGTCTTTTCTGAATCTGCGAAGTTAAGCGGGGTTGTTTTGACAAAACTCGATAGCAGTGCCAAAGGAGGCGTTGCTTTAGCCGTTGCCAAACAGTTAAATTTACCCATTCGCTTTGTCGGTGCTGGGGAAGGAATTGAAGATTTACGCCCCTTTTCCAGTTATGAATTTGTGGAAGCCCTTTTGAGTGAATAATTCAGGGTACTCCTGAAGAAGTAATGATAAAATAAAAAAGGGGGACGCATAATTATTCAGTATTCAGTGTGATGAAATGTGGTCATTTGTCGGAAAAAAAGGCAATAAACAGTCAGGAACTCACCGCTAAACGCTTGAGCGTTCTAGCGGGAGCTTGAGGGAGACCTAAAGCTCTAACCTGACCAGTCTAAGTTCCTTGAGAACTCCGTTATCTAGGTCATGAAACCCGTAAGTACGTGCCAGCTTTCGGCTCTTTCGTTAACAATTAAACATCCGTAAAGAGTTAAGGAAGTGTTATTAACCTAAAAAGCCTAGATAACATTGACGAGGCAAAATTTACCCTAGCAATAGGAGTTAACTCATGCGAGTTTTTGTATTGGATAAAAACAAGAAACCGTTAAACCCAACTCATCCCGCTAGAGTGAGAAAATTGCTCAAATCGGGACGAGCCAAGGTGTTTAAACGGTTTCCATTCACCATTATTTTACAGGATGTAGAAGGAGGAGAAGTTAACGATTGCCAGTTAAAGATAGACCCCGGTTCGAGGACGACAGGAATTGCAATCCTGCAAAGAAATTTCGTCATTTGGGGAGCGGAATTGACTCATCGCGGCCAACAAATTCGGGATGCTTTAACCTCAAGACGACAGTTAAGAAGAGGGCGACGTAGCCGCAAAACGCGGTATAGAAAACCCCGATTTCTCAACAGAAAATGTCCCAAAGGATGGCTTGCACCTAGTTTAATGTCGCGGGTTCATAACATCATAACTTGGGTCAATCGAGTCAGCAATTTAACTCTCGCTTGCCATCCTTGTAATCAAGCTAAAAGCAATCAAGAAGTCGAACAGTTCTTGTCGGGCAAACCAGACATTCTGAAACGTATTCTTGGACAAGTAAAAGCACCTTTAAAAGATGCAGCAGCCGTTAACTCGACTCGTTGGAAGTTATACGAAGAGTTGAAGGCAACTGGTTTGCCTGTCGAGGTTGGAACAGGAGGAACGACTAAGTTTAATCGTACTCGCCAGAACCTTTCTAAAATTCACTGGTTAGATGCTGCTTGTGTAGGAAAATCAACACCAGAGCAACTCATTATTGAGGTGAAAAAGCCTCTTTTAATTGCTGCCAAAGGTCACGGAATAAGGCAGCGATGCCGTCCAGATAAATACGGTTTTCCCAAAGCACACGCACCTAAAGCTAAATTTTTCCAAGAATTCCAAACAGGCGATATTGTCAAAGCCTCTATTCCGAAAGGAAAGTATGCAGGCAATTATGTCGGTCGTATTGCGATTCGATTTCGTCCTTCTTTTCGACTATCTACATCAGGAAATAAACCTTTCGACGTTCATCCTAAATATTTGAAGACTATTCATCATGCAGACGGCTATGAATACGCATTTAAACAATGACTCGCCTTGCTCGATTTTCTTTATTGGTCGCGATTCCTCTCCCGTTAAATCAAAGATTCTAACGGGAGTCCCCTCGCAACATTTAGATGGATTTGGCTGGCTATTGATGTCAATAACGCATTTCTCGTTTGGTGAGAAAAACTCTCTCTTTTTCTAAAAAGCTGGAAAATCATATTGGTGCTATTTGGCTCTTTATTCATTACTACAACTCATCCTTATCTGTTTAGGACTACCGAGAAATCAAGCAATTCGCCGATCGCTGCCGAGAGGGATCTTTGTGCTGAAATCGTCACACAGTTCTCTGTCTCTGGATAGCCCTTCACAAGTTTTTCATAATTACTTGCTAC
>NZ_JCAMRX010000063.1:0-34292 GCF_059821285.1 Spirulina sp. LEGE 11439 | reverse complement strand
CGGGTGAATCTGCTCCGGTTGCTCTGCAAGCTCCTGTTATCAACGGCTAGGTTGCGAAGTTAATTTAAGATTTGTCTCCGCTAGGACAATCTAATTAAAGCCTCCCAGATGGGGGGGCTTTTTTGTAGGAGTGAAGTCAATAAGGGAATATTTACCCGATCGCATCTTTATCGTGGGCGTACAATTTTAGACCGATCGCGGTGCTTAATTCCGGATGTCCGGCGGTGATGAGGGCGCGATCGCGAATTCGACAAGAATCGCATAAACCACAAGGTTTTTCTCCCCCTTGATAGCAAGACCATGTTAAAGCGATCGGTACGTTTAATTCTAGGGCGCGTTTAACAATATCAACTTTGGAATCTTGCACGAGAGGGGCGATTAATTGCGGTGTTTTTCCTGCTAATCCTGCTTTGGAAGCAAGAGCCGCTAAAGTTTGATAGGCTTGCAAATATTCGGGACGACAATCGGGATAGCCGGAATAATCGATCGCGTTAATTCCGAGATAAATGGCTTCAGCTTCTTTGGCTTCTGCTAAGGACAGAGCAATCGCAATAAATACGGTATTTCTGCCGGGGACGTAAGTAGAAGGAATAATATTGGGTTGGATGCCATCTTTGGGTAAATTTAAAGTAGAATCCGTGAGAGAGGATCCCCCCCATTGTGCTAAGTCAACATCAATCGTGAAGTGATCTTGAATGTTGAAATAAGCCGCAATTTCCTTTGCAGCTTCAATTTCTTTTTCATGTTTTTGACCGTAGCGAAAAGATAGGGCAGTAAGCTGGTATCCTTCGGAAATTGCGATCGCGGTGCTAGTCGCAGAATCTAGTCCTCCGGACAATAAAACAATTGCTTTTTTCATATGGGGTGTTGTATTTTCAGTTATTTTATTGCAGTGATAAAAACAAAGCGATCGTTAAAGTGGAAAATAGGATGAGGATACTTTTCTTTGATTTCTGCAATGCCTTGTGCAAGTTCCTCATCGGTAAAACGAGACAATAGAGACATATAACGCATTTTAACCATTTTAAGATAGCGATCGCGATCGATAGTAACGGGATAATCAACCAAATCGATTGAGACTTTAAATCCTGTGACTTCCAGTTTCGTTGCCAAGTCGCGATAATTGGGTTGATTTTGTTCGTATATTTTCAATGCGTCTGCAAATAAAGGATACTCAATAGTTGGAGGAAGTAGGAGTAAGAGAAAAATTCCTCCAGTGGGCAATTGTCGATAAAGATTGTGAAATAAACGGTCTTTTTCGATAATATGATGAATGACTTCTTTCATAAAAATTTTATTATAGTTTTCCTGTTTCTCGCTAAAGGAAATGGCATCGTGACAAAGCGGTTCAATCCGTTGTGAGTTGATGCGAGCGAGCATTTCTCGAGAGGGATCGACGCAGATGATTTTATGATTGGGTTGTAATAATTGGTCGAGCGCTTTAGCATATATTCCTGTTCCTCCGCCGAGATCGACGATACGATCGCTAATATTTGCTTGCAGGCGATCGCAAATTGCTTGCGCGATCGCTTTGATAAATTCTGAGGAATAAGTCCATAATTCGTTGTAATGATTGGATATATTGCAATAGTGTTCTGTAATGCGATCGGACATTTTTTTATTAGTTATTTATTTCATTCAATTTTAAAGTACAACAGAGAAAAGAATACTCTACTCTCGATATAATTGTCAGATTGTAAGGTATTTTAGCCAGAGCCAAAAAAGTTGTTTAATTCAAACAATCAATCATCCATGTATTCAGTATTTATGTATGGATCGAACCTCGATCTCCAACGCTTGCAAAGTCGCGCTCCTTCTTGGTGTGGGACTTATCATCTAGCATTCCTTCCCAATCGAGAATTGCGTTTTAATAAGCGATCGCAGAACTATATCGTCGCAGCGAATATCGTCCCGCATCCCACTCGTTGTGTTTGGGGTATTATTGTAAACTTGAGCGCAGAAGATTTACAAGCAATGGACGGTTATGAAGGCTGCCCGACGAATTACAATCGCATTTGGGTTGCACCTCAGTTAGAAGATGGTGCGATCGCCAAAACTTATACTTACCAAGCGCATTCTGAGATGATTTTAGAAGGAAAATATCCCACTCCCGATTATTTAGGTTATGTTCTCAAGGGAGCGCGTTGTTGTGGTTTACCTGAAAATTATATTAGAGCGATCGCGAATTTAGGCCAAGACAAATAATCTCAAAATTGTTCGGTTTTCCGTTCCTCGCACAAAAAATGTTATCTTTATCTTTGTTTTTACTCTTTGAGAGAACCCTTTCCTCATGGCAACGACTCGAGCGATATTGTGCGGTTATTACGGCAAAGGCAATGGTGGAGATGAAGCCTTACTGGCAACGCTTTTGCAAATGCTGCCCGAGTCTGTCACCCCGATCGCGCTCTCGGGCAATCCGCAACAAACCTATGAGCGTTACGGTATAGAAAGCTGCGATCGCGCTTCAGCTTTTCGTATTCTCGGAGCTATGAAAAAGTCCGATTATTTTATCTGGGGTGGGGGAAGTTTAATGCAGGATGTTACCAGTTTGGCCAGTCCTTTCTACTATGGCGGTTTAATGGCACTGGCGCAAAAGCGAGGTTTAAAAACGATTGCTTGGGCGCAAGGTATCGGACCCCTTCAGCGTCCTATTACGCAGTGGCTAACTCGACAAGTGCTTTCCTATTGTCAAGCCGTTAGTATCCGCGATCGCGCCTCGGCTCAACTATTAGCAGACTGGCAGATTAAAAACTTATTATCTCCAGATCCGGTTTGGGCATTAAACGCAAAAACTTACTCGGGTTTAGGCAATTTACACGCCCCTAGAGTTGCCGTTATTTTGCGCCCTCATCCCCAACTTACTCCCCAGCGTCTCGACTGCTTAACTCGCGCCCTCATCTCTTTTCAAAAAGCCACAGAAGCAACTATTTTACTGGTTCCTTTCCAGCCTATCCGAGACTTAGAAATTTCTGAAGCGATCGCCAAAAAACTCCCAGATGTTTCCCGTATTATTACCCTTGAAGATCCCAGAGAATTAAAAGGATTATTTCAAGGAATAGAAATGACAATTGGCATGCGCTTACACGGTTTAATTATGGCAGCATCCGAACAATGTCGCTGTTTCGCCCTCAGTTACGATCCCAAAGTCAGCCAACTGATGGCAGAGATTAATATACCCGGTTGGGAATTAGAAACTATTCCCGACGATCCCAATATTATTTGTCGAGCTTGGTTGGACTATTACGCTAACGGAACATCTTTAAATCTGGCACAAATCGAATCTCTCAGCGATCGTGCTAAGCTGCACGAAGAATTGTTGCACAATACAATTCTTTCTCAATACAGAAATGCAAACAATAAATTATGATTCGCAAGTACAAAGATCGAGATTTGGAAGACTTATTAATTACTTGGGCAGAGGCTTCGGCGATCGCGCATCCTTTTCTGACTCCCGAGTTTCTAGCTTCGGAAAGAGAAAATATTTCTAATATTTATTTACCCAACACAGAAACATGGGTTTACGAAGAAAATGAGCAAGTTGTTGGTTTTATTTCTCTCATTGGTAATGAGGTCGGTGCGATATTCATTCATCCAGACTTTCAAAGAAAAGGCATTGGACGCAGACTAATGGATAAGGCAAAAACAATACGAGATAATCTCGATGTGGAGGTTTTTACAGCTAACCAAATTGGGCGTGATTTTTATGCAAAATACGGCTTTAAATGTATTGAAGAAAAAGTTCACGAACAAACAGGATTTTCTCTTATGCGTCTGCGATTATTAATTTAAAATATAATTGAATTATGATGAAACGATTTGGCCTGACAGAAAATAGAGAAAATATTTTTGGTAAACATTAGAGAATTGAACATTAGGGAAGCAACAAAAATTCATCAAACTTAATAATATCTGAATCAGGTTGAGTTGCATCAAAGCGATAACTGCTTACCGTTCCTTGTTCTGTATCCAAAATGCTAAACACTGAGATATCATTACTGGAAATATAAGGCAGATTGCGATTATTTTCATCTTGCAAAGGCGCAATTGTCGGGATAATTGGCTCTAAACCATTGGGATCGCCTTCTGCGATGTAAGTCTCCTGATATTCTTCCGGAATGGGGCGTTTTTTCTCTCCTAAATATGCACCGTAAGTATTGCCAACATTAGAAGATTCGAGAAAATTAACCCCTTGTTTATTTTGAAATCGATTCCAGAGATGGGAATGACCGTAATAGACAAGATGCACTCCTACTTTACTAAATAAAGGTTCTAAATAGCGGTTAATATAATCATCATCTAATGGGTATTCATAGCGCACGGACTGGACTTTTCCATCGGGAGATGAGATAATTGTTTGACGGGGATTGGTATAGGCTGGAACGATATCCTTTCCTAAAGTATGGGGAGGATGATGAAACATAACAATTTTATATTTAGCGTTTTTAAATTCAGGGCTTTCTAGCTCTTTGACTAACCATTGATGTTGTTTGCTGTCAGGTGTAATCGTTTCAAAAATATGCTGTCCGTAGCCCCATTTATCAGGATCGCTTAAATCCTGCGATCGCTCTCGATAACGACCTACCGCCCGATCTTTTAAGGTCGGCGATCGCCAAATATTAGTAACGTATAAAACAACTAAACGAATATCGCCAAAGGTCACGGCATAATATTTTTCTCCTCCCGAATTGCTTTGAGGAAGCGTGAAAATTTCCTGATAAGTATCAATATTAAAAGAATTGGCTTTAATCCATGCTTCTTTTAACTGTGGATCGTTTCTCGGATTAACTTCTACACTAGATTTTTGATAATTTTCTGCGGCTTTAGTTTGAGGAATAGCATCACTAAATTGAGCATTTAATCCCGTTTCCATAGAAAAACGCCCCATGACTTCATGATTGCCGATCGCAGTAAATAAAGGGGCGTGTTGAATTAGTTCTCCTCCTTTATAAACAGTTTTAATACCCTTCTTATTTAAAGCATAATTGGCACGACCTTGCAGAGCAGGAAAAAAGGAGTTTCCCGCCTCACTATCGAACCACTCCGAAGCGCGATCGGGAATATTAATTAAATCTCCTGCAACAAAAACCGCATCAACATTACCGATTGTTTCCTCAACTTTTTGTAAATTTGCTGCCGTCATTGGCATTAATTGATGATCGGAAGTGAGTAAAATCTTGAGGGGTTTGCCCGCAGAAGGAGTCGAGGAGAGAGAAAAAGTATTGCTGTTTATTTCTTCTCCTGTTTCTCGAGTGGAAACAACGCGATAAGGAAGGCGGCGATCGCGCGTTAATCCCTGTACCTTTGCCTCGTGTCGCCAAATATCTCGATAAGTCGTTTGTGAATAAGAAGGTATAACTTTAGAGTCGGCATCTTCTCGCACTCGCGTCAGTTTTGTCGTCTGTGCCAAAACTTCATTTTCTAAATTATTGCCATATATGACGCGATGTTTGTCGCCTAGAAACTCGGTAAACCAGACAACTCGAACAGAATCGGGTGTAGGCAATTGTAGAAACGGATCGCTTAATAATTGAGAAGAAATCATGATCTCTGTAGTTTTTAAAGGCTGTCGGATTCCGAAAAAAACTGCCAACAAAAACGCAGCAATAAAAGGAAAAAGCACGATCGCGATCGCGCTCATCCATCTTTGGGAATACTTTGATTGCATTCTCTATATCCCAATTAAATATGAGCTTCTCGTACTCGCTCGATAATCCAATCAAATGTACCCAAAACCGGGCGCAATGCTTCCTCGTTGGGTAATGTTGATAATTGAATATTAGGCAAACGCTTTTCACTGGGATCTGTTGGTAATGCCAAACCGATCGAACTCAAGCGATTTCTCAATTCGTGCCATTCATCTTCTTGGTCAAAGGGGGGCAAAATGGCATAAGCATCAGATCCGATTTGAATTGAGCCATCAATCCCGACAAAAAACAATTCTGTTAAGTGATTGGCCGCCGTAAATTTCGCGCCAAATCCCCCATAAGTATCCCCTGTTGCCCACTGTAAATAAAGATTGGGAATGTCATCGCTCCAATCATAAATTTCACGAACCAGCTTCGCTTCATCTTCACCAAAACGAGCGCGATATTCAGAGAAAAAGGAATGTTCGTCCCAACGCCGCCGCTCTCGAGTCGTGCTGGATTTTTTCTGACGGGCCTCGACGGTTTGCCCAATGGAACGAGAAACGAGAGTTTTCATGCCATTTTCCGGGCTGATGTACTGTTTGATTTCCACCGCGAGAACTTCCGCCGGATCCATTTGCTTGTTGAGAAATTCCACCACGCGCTGAACTTCTGGGGGAATGCGATCGGCAACGAAGATCATGCGAATTTTACTAGCTTGGAGATTCGTTTTCACGCGCTGCCAAAATTCCCGCTCGTCCGCCCCCGCCCCGAGAAAATCCTCAAAAACTTGTTCGGGATCGCGATTTTGATGGCGACAATTAATTTCAAACTGTTCCAAAATCGATTCTACCGGCCAGTAAACCGAAGCATTTGCGGCATAGTTAAGCATTTGCCCGATGGTTTCCTTGCGAAGGTCGTACTCATCATCGGGCTGAACTTCAACCAAGGTGGGAATTCCTTGGCGATCGAGAAAAAGATGATTGAGAGACCACCGTTCGATGCGAGTATCTTCTGTGGGAACGCTTCCCGTGCGCTTGACGATCAACCAGTCTTGTCCGACGCGATCGTCGTGAGGGCGATCCAGTCCCAATAAATTGGGATACTTGTCCAGCAAATCTTGTAATAATGTTTCCGAATCGTAAGGTCGCTCACTCATCGCCACGAGGCGATCGTTGCCTTGAATGAGATAAATACCTCCGCTCATGCCACACTCCCCTTTTCAATGAACAATGATCAATTATCAGCGATCGAGGAACAATTACCGATTACCCCTTTTGATTATCTACCACTCATGACTTGACTTTGCCGCTAAAAACTTTTTCGGCGGGTCCGGTCATGTAAGCGCGCCCGGTTTCCTCGTCCCAGTGAATATCCAAGCATCCTCCCGGTAACTCGACCGTGGTTTTGCGATCGCATTTCCCATTGAGCACTCCCGCTACTACCGTGGCACAGGCTCCCGTTCCACAAGCCAGAGTGGCCCCCGCTCCCCGTTCCCAAACTCGCATTTTTAAGTAATTATTCTTAACAATTTCAATAAACTCGGTGTTGGTGCGCTGAGGAAAGGCGGGGTGATACTCGAATTTCGGGCCGAGATTTGCGAGGGCAATAGCCTCAGCATTCTCAACAAAAATAATACAGTGGGGATTCCCCATACTCACGCAGGTTGCCCTCCAAGTTTGTTCCGCAACCTCAATAGGCTGGGCGATAACTTGGCGATCGCCATCGGTTAAAGTGGTGGGAATCTCCTTGGCTAGCAGTTGCGGTAAGCCCATATCGACTTTTACTCGTCCCCCAGCCTCAATTTGTGGCGCAATCGTCCCGGCGAGGGTGTGAATGCGATAAGACCGTCCGGAGGTTTCCCCTCCTTCCAATTCCCCCAGAAAACGCGCCAAACAGCGAATGCCATTGCCGCACATCTCCGGTTCGGAACCGTCGGAATTAAAAATCCGCATGGTGTAATCGGTATTCTCAACTTTGGGGAGAGCAAAGATGACCCCATCCGCCCCAATGCCAAAATGGCGATCGCACAGAGTAATAGCGCGATCGGGAGTTATGAGCGGGTCGGGAGTGTGACGATTATCAATTAAGATAAAATCATTTCCCAATCCGTGATACTTGGTAAACTCAATTGTCATGGAAATTATTCTTGATTTGCCGAGTGGGTGCAGAAAAAAGCATTCCTACGGTATCGATGAAGATCCATTGCTTTCTTAGCATCCCATGTTTTCTCTAGAATTATGACTGAATTTGATACCGGATTGCCCAGCGTTCGTCAGATTCAAGGTTTCGTGCGCGATAAGCAAAATGTTGAATTCAAATTAGTAACGGGAGATGTCCTAACCGGTAAAGTCTTCTGGCAAGATGCTTCTTGTATCTGTATCGAAACTGAATCGGGACCAATAACTCTCTGGCGGGGCGCGATCGCCTATCATCGACTTGTAGAAGGATGAAAAATGAGGACTAAATTTGGGATAAAGAGAAAGAACGAACATTGTTCCCACTCCCCCTCGCGCCCCAACTCCCTCTTGCTCCCTCACTCCCTTAATTATCTATGACTCAAAACCCCTCTCTAGCTGTAAGTTCGTTGATCTCCGGAATCGCTGCGAGTATTCTCGCCTTTGCCGCACCAGCCCTATCCTTGGATGTGCGGGTGAATCCCAGCAATCCCCAATTGGGAGATACGATTTCCGTATTTATCGAAGTCGATAACCCGAGCGATCGCCCGCAAGTCACGATGGGAAACCAAACTTTCCCTGCTTTTAACCTCAGACCCAATCTCTATCGCGCCTTTATTCCCACGACTCCCCTCGATCGCTCGGGTACATTGAACATTCGCGTCTCGGGAGATGGAGAGACCAGAAATCTCGCCCTCGGATTGCGCGGCCGCTCCTTCAGCACCCAACGCATCCGAGTGCGCGGGGGAGGCAATGGCGCAACCCAACTCGAACTCGATCGCGTCGCTGCCTTTAAAAAATTGGTCACTGCCGAAAAATTCTGGAATGGAGCGTTACTCAAACCGACAAACGGTCGAGTCTCCACCGTCTTTGGCGTGCGCCGCTATTACAATGGCGTTTTTGCGAATGACTATTATCATCGGGGCGTAGACTATGCTGCAGGAACGGGAACCCCTATCGTTGCACCTGCGGCCGGACGCATTGCTCTCGTCGGACGCGAATCTCAAGGCTTTCGAGTTCATGGAAATACGGTCGGCATCGATCACGGACAGGGCGTTTTAAGCATCATGCTCCACCTCCACCGCATTGACGTTCGCGAAGGAGATATAGTCAGAGCCGGTCAGCGCATCGGGACGGTGGGCTCGACGGGATCCTCCACGGGTCCTCACCTCCACTGGGGTCTTTACGTCAATGGCGTAGCGATCGATCCGGTTCCGTGGCGATTTGAAGGACTAGAATAGGAAAGCGTCGCCACAGAAAGAGGTTGGAGTTCATTCCTGCAAAAATCGAAACCCTAGAAATATCTAAAGAAAATAGGGATAATTTTATCGAAAACCCCACTTGAGGCTCTGAGTATTATGAGTATAGAAAAAATCGTAGAACAAGCACTCAAAGATGGCTATCTAACGCCAACAATGGAGGCAGAAGTCGGCAGAATTTGCGATACGGCTTCCGAGTTATCGATTGAGGAATATATGGCGCTCGATCGCTTAATGGGATCGTTGCTCACCGGAGAAGTCGTCGCGGTTCCTCGCAAGCAGTTCATTAATGTCATGGAAGAACTGGTTCTCAGCGAAACCATCACCCGCGTTGCCGAAATTGAAGCCAGCAGCGATACCTCTTTAGATGTTGGGGATATTGCCGCCTACGCCCTCAATCGCCTGCCTCCTCTTTATGCCACTACGGAAGAAGGAGCCAGTTTTCAACGCAGAAAGGCCAAGGAAGAATTGCAAGGTTTAATTGGCGATCAAATTAACGATGCCATATCCCGCTATTTGGAAAAACCCGAGTACGGCAAGGATCGACAAGAACTCAAACCTTCTTCCGGCGGCGATGGTGTTCTCAAACAAGTGAGCAACCTCTTAGGTTCTTATGCTCCTCAGTACGAGACCGATTCGGTGAAACGATAAAACCAAATTTTTTGCGGGGTTGGAACTTTCCGGAACGAATGGGGTCTCGAAAGAAGGAAGGATGAAGAGCGTTCCTTTGAGAAACCCATGAGTCAATCAATTTCTGCACAGTCGATTTCTGCACATTGGTCTACAATTGAGGCTGGAGAGCCTCACACTCTGGTGTCTCTGGATAAAATTCCCAATTACGATTTGATTTTACGCTGTCAAAGCGGCTCGAAGCCAGAACGAGCTGCTTTTGCCGAACTCTTGCGTCGCTATCAATCCCATGTCGAGAAGGTTCTCTATCACCTCGCCCCGGATTGGCAAGACCGCTCGGATTTGGCTCAAGAAGTGTGGATTCGCGTCTATCGTAATATTCAGCGTCTGAAGGATCCTCTGAAGTTTAAAGGGTGGTTGAGTCGAATTGCGACCAATCTGTTCTATGACGAACTCCGCAAGCGCAAGCGCGTGGCTACGCCCTTATCGTTAGATGCCCCTCGCAAAACGGGAGATGGGGAAATGCAGTGGGAATTACCCTCTGATGCTCCCAGTCCGGACGATCATTTGACGACCCGAGAATTTTACGAAGAACTGCAAGGCGCGATCGCGGATTTGCCCGAGGCATTTCGTACCACTATCGTCCTGCGGGAAATTCAAGGGCTGGCCTATGAGGAAATTGCCGAAATTACGGGGGTTTCCCTCGGAACGGTTAAATCGAGAATCGCTCGCGCCCGAGGCAAGTTGCAGGAGCAATTACAGACCTATCTGGACAGTTAAATATCCCCCTAGTACACTATTCACTGTTCACTGAAATGATATGAAGGTGCAAAACCATTCCCAAGAACGCGATCGCTTTGAACTTCTCAGTGCTTATTTTGATGGAGAAGTGACCCCCAGCGAACGCAAACAAGTTCAAACATGGTTGGATAGCGATGTGGAAATTCAATGTCTCTATCGCCGACTGCTCAAACTCCGTCAGGGAATTCAAGGAATGCCCATTCCCGCGACAACTCGTTCGACGGAGGAAATGACAGCCAATGTTTTGCGAATCCTCGATCTCCGGCGCGTTCGCCGTTTTGCGATTTTGGGTGGCGGTGCGATCGCAGCTGCTGCGGTAGCCGCAATTTCTCTGTTCCTGCCTGGAAACTCGTCCTTTATTCCTCGCTTGGCTCGTAACTCCGATCCCCAACCCTCTCTTATAAGTGATTCCTCCGGCAAGAGCTTAATTATTGCTCTCGATCGTCCGGCAGTCAGCATTCCCCCAGCAACCGATACTTTAATGATTCCCCTCGATCGCCCAGTTGTGGAGATTCCTAAAGCGGCGGTTATCAATATCAAAGAGTGAAGATTCTCACTTTTTCCAGTATACCAGATTACCTCGATTCATTATCGTGTAATCAGATAAGCCCAAGTCTTACCTCTAAGATATCTCTGAAAGACGATCGATGAATATTTCTCTACGTTGGTATTCATTTTTCTCTGTTGCTCGACTGAGTGCTTATTCCTCAAACAAAGAGATTGAGCCTTTATTGAAATCCCGAGCGATCGATTGAAAACTATCTAATACAATGGAAAAAGAAAAATGGCGTGCAGTAGCTAGAGATCGTGCAAACCCAGAGTTTCCCCGAGTGCAATCATTCCCTTGTCAAATCGCTTTTTCGGTATAGCGATCGCGATTTGTTGACTTTGTTTCAGCGTCATCCCGAACAGGGTAAGTATTTTGTTGCTATTTTTTGCCGCTACAGTCCCATTGTTTATACTCTGATTGCTCACTCGGCGCGATCGCCAGTGCAAGGCGATTATCTGTTTGCCCTGACGTGGCGACATATTTTTTACGAGATGCGCGGGTTAGAGTTGCGCGATCGCGACAAGCGAGAATCCAGTTCCTTTCAAAATTGGCTGATTAACATGACGGCGATTTGTATCAATCAAGCCAATCTCCCCCCCGTAGAATCGATTAATTACAGCCTGCAAGCCGCTTCCCCGCCCCTCTGGTGTTATCTCGAACAATCCCTCGATATTCTCCCCCCCATCGTGCGCTTGATTCTGGTCATGTCTAAAACCTTTCGCTGGAGTCCAACTCGCATTGCAGCCTATTTGCAAGCCGAAGGTGAAAACCTCTCTCCCTCTATCGTACAAGAGCGTCTCAGTCAAGGATATCGCTTGCTTGAAGCCAATTTACCCGAGGATATCCGCGAGATTTATCTGGGAGATTCCGAGTTAGTCGAGGGGATTGAATCGGCTCTCGTTGCTAGCGATTCGACTTGACCGCAATCATCTCGAAAAGAATTTTTCGAGATGCGACCCAAAGCTGGAGAAATGCTCTATAATGAATGAGTTGACTAAAAAATCAATTAACTCAATAAATCTTAAAACCATGCTTAAACATTATATCCTCAGTCTCGAGCCCAACGCAAAACACCCTTGGGATCGCTGCGTGTTACGAGATCCGATTACAGGAGAGCGTCCGGAGTTATTGGAGGCGATCGCAGACGGTGCGGGAAATCAAGCGGGTTCTTATTTAATTGCAGTTAACGTCGAAGTCACGGTCTTAGAAAAAGCCTCTGCTGCTTTAACGAAAAAGTCATCAGAATCTGCATTAACGGAGCTTTCCCAAGGAATCGCGTCTTTTCCCCCGGCTAAACCCGAAACCATGAAAGCCTCTTAATTGTAGCCCCCTTGTCATCCCTCCATTCAAGATTCCCACCCCAAAGCCTCAATCACCCGATCTCCAAGCTGCACCGGATCGAAAGGTTTTGTGAGAACGGCTTTCACTCCTAGCTGAGCATAGCGCCTTTGCTCCGCAGCTTGCACCTTAGCCGTCAGAAAAATCACGGGAATTTCTTGAGTGGTGGGATTTTCTTGCAATTTTTCCCAAGTTGTCGGTCCATCTAAATCCGGCATCATAACATCCAAGAGAATGGCATCAGGTTGTTGTTCTAGTGCCACTTTTAATCCTTCTGCTCCCGACGAAGCCGTGAGCACTTCCCATTCAGTATTGATTTCCAAGCTCAACTGAGCAACGGCTCGAATATCCGCTTCATCATCCACAATCAAAATTCGTCGCTTGGTCATCTTCTCGATTCCACCTCTTTTGGCTGTTGCTCTTTGAGTTTGGCAACTCGAGGGAGCATTTTCTCTGACTCAAGGCATTTTGACATACTCCCACCGTTAAATCAAAGCATCTCGCTTCAATTAAATGGAATCATATCAATACCCACAATGAGACTTCCTAAGCGCGATCGCTCTGCCAGTTTAAGAAGCACGCAATCTGCTTTCCCAAGTTAACGCAATCGTAAGGCTGGGCGATCGCTCCGGCTACCCCCAATTGGCTGAAATGCTGTACGTCTGAATAGCGCAAGCGATCGATGGTCAGAACAATGGGAATATGTTGCGTTTTTGGATGACTCAATAATTGCTGTAAAACTTTGAGAGGGTTCGAGTCTAAATTAATCAGAATGACATGAAAGGGGCGAGTTTGGGCAAAATTGAGTCCTTCACTATAAGAGCAAGCTCCCCAAATCGTCCAATCTGTCATGAGTTCCAATCCTGTTTTTGTGACATGGCGGCGATCTTCTTCGCGATCGATCAGTAAGAGATGTTTGTTCTGCCTTGTCGTTGGAGAAGTTGAGAATTTCCAAGTTACTTTTAGACCATCGCCTTTTGTGGCAAAATCGCAAGATGCCTTTTCGGAGTTGCTTGATAAAGTTGGCTCAAAGATCATTGCCAGTTTTAAATTAAGGGATTGTTATTAAAGGAATTTGCCGACAAAATAAAACTTAAATGTGAAAAAGCTGTGAAGAATCCTCTTTTTGTTACAAATTTTAACAAACTTTCTTTACAGAATATGACGAATAATAAGGTTAGCCTGTCGTCAGTAGGGCTTCACTATTCCTCTGGTAAGGGAAGGGTGAAATAAAAGCAACTCCCTTCTCCAATCGTGCTTTCCACCCAAATGTTGCCTTGATGTCGCTGGATAATTTCCCGACATATCGGCAAACCCAAACCCGTTCCTCCTTTCTCTCGCGAGTCTGAAGCATCCACTTGTTGAAAGCGACCAAAAATACTTTCGAGTTGATCGGCTGGAATGCCCCGGCCGCGATCTTTCACCTCAAATAAAATTTGTTCGGTTTGTCGAATAATACCGATCCCGACCATGCTGCTCGGGCTAGAAAACTTAATGGCATTACTGATTAAGTTGGTCAAAGTTTGCAAAATTTGATCGGAATCCGCCCAAATCGTAACGGTTGGTGGTGATTCGAGATAAGGATTCTCTTCTTGACTCGCATCTTTGAGCCAAAACGGACGACGATCGCACTTTAAACACAAACCAATCTCCGCCTCTGCTGCCATAACCTGCATAGCCTCAGCTGCTTGAACCATTAAGGCAATGCCATCGCAATGCTGCTTGACAATTTTCACTTTTCCCGACTCAATCCGTTCTAAATCCAAAATGTCATTGAGCAAGCGTGTCAAGCGATCGGTATTATTAATAGCAATATCGAGCATTTGCTGACCCCGCTCCTCAAATTTACCGAGACGACCCGTGGCGAGCAATCCTAACGATCCGCGAATTGACGTAAGTGGAGTGCGTAATTCATGACTGGCTACGGAAATAAATTCATCTTTCATTTGTTCGACAGCTTTGCGCTCAGTAATATCCACTAAGGAAATTAAATAAGCAGAAGTATCGCCTTCCCAAGTAATGGTTCCCGCTCGCATTTCGGCAATACAAGCGGTGCCGTCTTGTCTGAGAATAGAGAGTTCGCATTTTTGTTGGGAGGCGAGGGGCATTCCAAGGTGAAATCCGAGTAACTGCTGTTCATTACGACCGAAAATTTGTTTCGCGGCGGCATTAAAAAAGCGAATTTTGCCGGCGCGATCGCAGACGACAATACCATAAGCGCTATGCTCGATGGTACGCCGCAATTGCGTTTCGCTTTCTCGCAGGGCATTTTCTGCTTTGATGCGTTCGGCAATTTCGATCTGTAACCGTTGGTTGGTTGCTTGCAGTTCTACCGTCCGTTCTGCCACTCTCTCCTCAAGGCGATCGAGAAGTTGTGCTTGGGAAAGGGCAATCCCGATTTGGTCGGCTAACGAGCTTAATAACTCAATTTCATCGGGCTGCCAATAGTGAGGGGCGTAACATTGATGAACGATGAGAGCGCCCCAAGTTTGTTCTTGAATGAAGATCGGCACAATGAGTTGAGCGCGAAAACTTAATGCTACTGGAACGGCGATCGCTTCTGCCATAACAGACAAATCGTCAATCGTCCAAAAATTACCGGGTTGAATGTCTGAGGGCGATACCCGATCGGGAGCGGGAAGGGAAACCTTTAAGCCACGAACTTGAGGGAGATCTGGGAAAGCTGCTTCTTGAACGACGATTCCTTCACGCCCGGATTGCCACTGCCAAACTAACACGCGGTCGGCATTGAGTAGCTGTTGGACTTCAAGAACTGCCGTTTGTAAAATCTCCTCCAAATCTAAAGACTGACGAATTTTTAGGGTGAGCTCCGAAAGCAATTGCGATCGTTGATAAGCCCGTTGTAGTTGCTGCTGTGCTTCCACGCGAGCCGTGATATCAATGCCAACGAAAACGGCCGCTCGCTCTTGTTGATATTTCTGCGCCACAATCAGGTATTCTCGTTGCTGGCTTTCCCATTCGAGGGTGAGGGTTTGAGCAATTGTCGTTTCGGAAGAGTGAAAGAACTCTTCAACGAACTGCACGAAGTCTTCTCCTTGGCGAAAAAATCCTAAAGGTTGATGGTTAAAAGCGGCGGGAGAGAGTCGAAACGCTTGCGCCAATTGTCGATTCGCGCCTAAATACTGAAGGGCATTCTCCTGATTCAAACCAATCCAAGAGACAAAACCGGGGACTGCATCTAAAACGGCTTGTAATTGTTCTTTGGCCTCTTGGAGAGCGCGTTCCGATCGCTTGCGATCGCTAATATCATAAGCAATGCCCAAAATTTGGTAAATTTCTCCCGCTTCATCCAAAAGCGGTACGTAGCTCATGATAAAAGTCCGCTCCTCTCCGTTAGCGATCGCGAAGTTACACTCTTGGGTTTGACGGCTGCGACTGCGAGCGGCATTTTGTAAAAGCGGAAGGTAAATTTGCACGCTGTCTGGGGGAAACAAATCGCGATCTGTTTTGCCCAGCATTGCTGCGAGGGGTTTATCCCAAACCTCGAGGGCGCGAGTATTGGCAAATTGATAGCGCAAGTGGCGATCGTAAATGGCAAAGACATCGGGAATATTATCGACGGCCAAGCGAAAGCGTTCTTCGGATTGGGCAAGTTTGGCTTCGGCTTGAATGCGATCGTTAATTTCGCTTTGTAAGCTGGTGTTGGCTGCTTGCAGTTGCTGCGTGCGTTCAGAAACGCGGTGTTCCAATTCATCATTGAGTTGTTGCAATTCTCGTTCCGCGCGAACGCGATCGCTAATATCTCGCGCCACCCAAATTGCGGCTTGTCCGAATAAAGCGGAAACGCTAGCGGCAAACCAAATTTGTTGCCCTTTCACAGTCAAACTGTACTCGAAGATTACGGTTTGCTGTTGAGCAATGGCCTGTTGTACGGGTTGCCAAAAATTGGATTGGGCGCGATCGCCAAAAAACTTGGCAAAAGTAGCTTCGATCGCTAAATTTCCTTTTTTATTCAAACGAGTATAACTGGTGGGCATGACCTGAACATTTTCTTGCTCCTTATTCACCACCAAAACAATTTCCGTCATGGCTTCAAAAATACCGCGAATTTCGGCTTCATTGGCTCGCAGTTTTTGTTCCATCAATTTGCGCTCGCTAATATCCCGTGCTACCCAAACGACAGTATCTTCAGATAGGGGTGAGAGACGACCGTCAAGCCAAATTTCTTCTTGACCCGCGCGAACCTGATATTCGATATTGGTGGTTTCTTCTCCTTCTAAGGTTTGTTCGATAGCTTGGTGCAAGCGATCGGCGGTTTCTTGGGGCAGAACTTCGCGCAGGGTCTTGCCCGGAATCATTTCCGGTCGATCGCTCTCTCCGGTGGTCTTGGTGGGTGCAACTTTCAAACACCGCCCTTGGCGATCGCGAATGATGACGGTATCGGTCATAGCCGCAAAGATTGCTCGCATTTCGGCCTCGGAGGCTTTTAGAGCATCTTCGGCGTGTTTGCGTTCCCGCAAAGCTGCTTGACGTTCGGTAATATCTTCAATTAAGCCAAAAGCAAACTGCACATCCCCTTCTTTTTTCACCGCGCAAGCCGTTAAGCGCCCCCAAATTACCCCACCATCAGAACGAATATAGCGTTTTTCGATTTGATAAGACTCTCCTTTCCCCAGACACAAAGCGGCAAAGCGATCGCGATCGATCTCTCCATCTTCGGGATGGGTCAAATCGACAAAATTTAACTGGCATAAATGTTCGCTGTTATAGCCGATAAATGTCTCGAAAGCAGGATTGGTTTCGAGAATGCGACCGTCTTTGCCCAGAATACAGATCCCGATCCCTGCGTTGGCAAAAATTGCTCGAAAGCGTTCTTCACTTTCTTGCAAAGCCGCATTTGCCCGCAGGAGGCGCAATTGATTTTCCACCCGGGCGAGGATTTCTTCTTTCTGAAAGGGCTTGGGAATATAATCGATGCCTCCGGCCTTAAACGCTTTAACTTTATCTTTGGGATTATCCAAAGCGCTGATGAAAATCACGGGAATATGTCGGGTGCGATCGTCCGCCTTCAGTTGCTCGCAAACTGTATAGCCATCCATATCTGGCATCATAATATCAAGCAAAATTAAGTCCGGGGGCATCATTTTTGCAGCAGCTAAAGCCAACGTTCCATTGAGTGCAGGGCGCACATCATATCCCTGTTGGCTTAACAGTTCCGTTAACAACCGCAAATTGGCTGGGGTATCGTCAACGACTAAGATATTACTGCGGACGGGTGAAAAATTAGAATTCACAGGGGCTGGAAGGATAGTTTTGTCTGAGGGCGAGTATTGCATCTCGAGCGGAATGCAATGCGGATACCCTTTGAGTTGGGAACTGATGGATAATTTTTACAGATCCCTATCCTTATAATTTAATCGGTCTCCTGAAGTCAGAAGCAACAAATCGAATATCTGTTCTCTCTGTCCTGCACCCTCCAGTCTCCATGCTTCCCTTTTTTCCTGAGAAAATTTTGGGTCTTCCCGAGTTTTTCACAATTTTTCTTTAGACTTAGGTGAAAGCAAAATACTTGATTTCCTTTCTTTTGCCACCTAAAATCGAGCGAGCCAACCCACATGAAGATCGAACTGAGTGCATCAATCGCAACTAACGCCATCGGGAATCCTATGAACACCGACCAAAAGCAACCTTTTAACCCATCCAGCAAAACCGGATTTAAGAGGGCGATCGAGGAACGAGAGGCCGACCCCATCTCGAGCATTGGCGAGATTTCTCACGAACTTCGCACGCCTTTAACGTCGATTCAAGGAGCGTTGGGGCTGCTTTTGAGCGGTAAAGTCGATTTGCAAACCCGCGAAGGTCAGCAACTCCTCAGAATTGCTGCTAATAATACAAAGCGCTTGTTGCGCTTGACTAATGCGATTGAGCAAGATGAAGCGGGTTCGGCTTCTTTAATCTCTCAGGAAGCCCTAGACCGCTTGCGCTTGGAAGCAGATTTACAAGCGGCTTGGGAAAAGAAAGAGTTTCAAGTCTTTTATCAACCCATTGTTTGTTTGCGCTCCGATCGCATTCTGGGTTTTGAAGCCTTGTTACGTTGGTTTCACCAAGGGCGAGGTTTTATCTCTCCGGCAGAGTTTATTCCCATTGCAGAAGAAACACTTCTGATTCACGATTTAGGGTTGTGGGTACTCGAGAGCGCCTGCGAACAATTGCGCCAGTGGCAGCAGGCTTTTCCTCAACAGAAGCCTTTAACTTGTAGTGTTAATCTCTCGGCGTTACAGTTATTGCATCCCAATTGCGTCGAAAGTATTCGTCAAATTTATCAAGCCTCGGGGGTGATTCCCGGGACGTTGACTGTGGAAATTACGGAGAGTATGTTTATTGAAAATTCTCCGGTCGCGATCGCGGCACTACAAGAACTCAAGGCGCTTAATATTCCCATTTATCTCGATGATTTTGGCACGGGATACTCATCTCTCGCTCGCTTGCAGCAACTCTCTGTTGACGTTCTCAAAATCGATCGCGCTTTTGTCACGCGAGAGCAATGGGAAATGATTCGCGGTATTCTCTATTTGGCCGAGAGTTTGGGTCTCGATACCATTGTTGAAGGCATTGAAACCCGAGAAGAACTCGAACAGGTTCAAAATATTGGCTGTACCAAGGTTCAGGGCTTTTTGTTTGCCCGTCCTGTAGCAGGAGAAGGAGCAACAGCCTTGTTACAAGACAATGACAAATGTTAAAAGATTTGAAAGTTTTGCTTTTTCGAGACGGCCTTCACAAGTTTTTCACATTCTTTGCTTACAGTTTAAACAGAATAACTCAATCAAACCTTTGGGGTTGCGGAGAAATTATGTTTGACTGCAAAATTGAAATCATGGAAGCCTTCTACGAGATTTATTCTGCGACGATGATGTCCGGAGTCATGGGTACAAAAGATTTGCGAGTCGTACAGCAAGTCGGACAAGAGTTCGCGATCGTGCCGGAACATCGCGATATGAGCGAGCGGATTTTCTACGCGATTAAAATGGGACGGATTCAAGTATTGAGTTCGGAACAAATTGGTACGCATTGCGTTGCTACTTAGAATAGATGTCGACATCAATGCGTTTATTTTTATCTCTTTCTTCACTGTCTACGACTCATTTTTTGCCCTTTCTTTTTATCTATGAATTCCCTCGATGAACTCAAACTTCCTTGGCGATTATCTTGAGTTAAATGAATATAAAACAAGAATTGCCAATTTATACGATCGCAGAAGTTCGACTTACGATACGAGCGAATGGCATCGGCAAATCTGTCAGCACCTTTTGGAGAAATCGCAAATCAACCTCGGACAACAGGTTTTAGATATTGGCACGGGAACAGGGCATCTCGCGATCGCGGCGGCTAAAACGATTGGTTTTAAAGGTCAAGCAATTGGAGTCGATCTGTCTGCAAAAATGCTGGCTGAAGCAGGTGAAAAAATAGCGAGACTTGGATTAAATAATATTAAGATTTATCTCGCCGATGCCGAAAAATTAACGTTTTCTCGGGCTTCGTTCGATCGTATTGTGTGCGCCAATACTTTTCCTTGGATTGAAGATAAAAAAGCAGCCTTATGCCTCTGGTACAATTTTCTCAAGCCGAGAGGTTTGATCGGCATTCATTCCCCTGCGGATACGGCTTATGTCGGTAATGTTTTATTGCGTAAAGTTTTTGCCCGATATGAGGTAAATCTCGAATTTAGCAACCGTCTCGGTACGCTAGAAATGTGTCGGAATTTGTTTGCTGGTGCAGGATTTACGAATATTGCGATCGCCTCAGAACAACATGGAAGCTATATCAGTTTAGCCAAAGCACGAGAGACGTGGGAAACCCGCCCTCATCTCTTTCTCAGTGAATCTACCGATCCCTTCGCAATTTTGTCCTCAAATCAATTAAAACGTGCTGAGGCAGAATTTATGGCAGAACTCGAAGCCCGACACAGCGATCGCGGCATCTGGAACGATTTAACCACATGGTATATTATCGCCAGAAAGCCAAGTTAGAAGTGCGATCGCTCAAAACAATTCTCATTGTTCATTGTTCATTGATTAATCACTTCCCCAAGAGACTGCTTTAAATTACCCAGTGCTTCTTGTTGGTAATCTCCCGTTTGTTGGAATTGTGCCGACAATTGCGCGATCGCCTCTAATTTTTGCTGCATTTCTTCAATAGCCTCGCGCATGGGAGGAAGAATTTCTTCATAGAGATTAACCCGTCCCCAAAGCAAAGAGGTGCTAGATTTTCCCTCTTCGAGACTATTTTCTAGAGATTGCAGGGCATTGTATTGGGTTTCGCACTCGTCGCTGTGGCTTTTTAAAGTTTCTTCGGTTTCTGCGATCGCCGCTTTAATGGACTCCAATTCGTCTTCCTGCTTTTGGCATTCCGCCTCAATCGCTTGACGTTGAGCCTCGATACTGGTTAAAACGGGAGCCAGATCGATAGATTCTCCCTCACCATTATCTTCAGGGATGCCTTGTCTGCGACGCAGAACGCGCAAATTTTGACTCAAAACTGTCCGCTTTTCCACCAAAGTGCGCCTCTGACCCACAAGAGTCTCATCAAGGAGCTTTTTCTGTTCTCGTTCGTCTTCCAACTCTTGCTCGAGTTCTGAGCTTTCATAAACGCTGGCATTTTTGAATTTTTCCTCCAACTCTTCCACAGCCTCTTGTTGTAGGCTTAACTCTTCTTCTTGATCGGCGACAAACCGTTCTAATTTTTCCAATTCTTTTTGCAGCCCCTCCACAATGGTTTGCAATTCTTCGAGAGGCAGGGCTTCAAGTGCGGCTAAATCTACCGATGACTCACTTTGTTCGACGGCTTCTCCCAAGCTCAAACTCGCCAGAGATTGGTAAATTTGCTCTTTATCGTTCCTATCTTGTTTCAGGAGAGCGAGGGAAGTTTCTGCCAATTCCAAACGATGTTTTCGTGCTTGTAAGTCTTGCTTAGACTGCTCTACGGCTAATTTTATCGCTTGATGTTGTTGTTGTAATTCCTCTAGCTCGCGAATTTGGCGATCGATATCAGCCTGTTGCTTTTGAGCTTGCGATCGCTGTTCCTCCAGTTGCTGCCAATGCTCCTCCGCATTCACCTGCTGGCGTTCCAGCACCGTGACCGCTCCTTGGACGTAATTCTGAAAATCTCCCGTCGGCAAAACATTAGTGGCCAGATAATCCAACAACTCTTGAATGCGAGTCGTCTGTTCTGGTGCAATGCCGACTCCTCCTGCGCCTTGGGGTAAATTGTCTTGACTCTCTTGCAAGCGGCGCTGTTCCCCCCGCAAATGCTCCCAAGCCTGCTCTAACTCTTGGGTTTTGCGCTCGAATTCTTTGCGAACGCGATCGGCTTCTGCCTTCGCTTGCGCTAACTCTTCGCTTTGAACCTCCGATGAACCCTCGTAACTAGCTTGTCCTCCTGCTTGGTCCCTTAATTCTTCGAGTTGAGCCAACTCAGCATCCAACTCCATTTCTCGCTTGCTGAGTTCTTGAGCTTGTAACGTTAAGGATTGCTTCCAGCCCTCAATTTCTTCTTGCTGAGTTTTAATCTTTTCTTGGAGTTTGGACAGCCGTTGCAAATCCCGAACGATTTGCGGGCCTGCCGCCTCGGGCGTGCCTTGAACTTGTCGATTGCCACTGAGATTGATTAAAACCAAAGCGCCATGCTCAAATTCGCCAGCTTCCTCGGCCGAAATGATTTCCTCTCCAGGGACGGCACTCCAATTTTGCTCGTTGCGCTGACAGGCAAGGAGTTTGAGTTCGGTCACGACTTTAGCCATGAACCCGCCTTTTTGCTTTTTAACTTCTGCAAGATACAGCATCCCGCGCCACTAAATTAAATTAAGAATAATCGTTCAATTTTACTGTTGTTGGAGTCTTTTTTGATAGGACGAACGGCGATCCAGACCAACAAGTCCCCAAAATTTAGGATTTTCCGAGAACTCGCTCAACTTTACCCTTTCGCTTTTCTGGCTTTAGTATCCAGCTTAACCAGCTAAGACTTCAGTTGCCAAGATGGATTTAGCCCAATTCTCCAAAACAGTTAGGAAACATTTTTGTTCCCAACGCAAAAACTCGGGATTGAACGAACGACAGCGTGACTCCCAAGCCAAGAAAATTATTTTTCGAGAGACTGGGCGTTGATGTCGAAGCGTACAATAATATCTAACTGCTCATCTTAATCTAATTTTCGCATCGAGTGGATCGACTGCCAACTCCATCCCCGCTCAGCAAAGCGGTTTTTGCCCACCATGCAGGGAACTCTCAATGAAATTGACATTCGCAGCATCCTGCAACTGATCGAACTCGGTCAACGCACGGGAGAACTGTTTGTCGAAACTTACCCCTCTCCTAGGCGCGAGAATCTCGATGGTTCTTTGACCCCGAGATCGAGACGCTATTTAACTCGACCCACTCTCGGCAATTCTCCATTTTGGTTTGTCTTTTTTGTCAATGGTCGAATTGCTTATGCTGCCGATCGCGCCAGTAGCAGCCTTTCTCGCTTGCGGGACTACCTGCGCTATTATCGTGCCGAAGAAGCGATCGCCGACCTCAACAATCCGGCGGGTAAATTAACGACTCCCGAATATGCCTATTTGTGGCAGTTGATGGAAAATCGTGCCATTACCCCCGCTCAAGGAAAAAACATTGTCTATCGCACGATCGCAGAAACTTTATTCGATTTGTTCGGATTGCATCAGGGAGTTTTTAATTTTGAAGTCGGAACAGCCCTTGCCCCTCAATTGACAACGATAGAAATCGCTCCTCTCTCCGCCAAAATCGTCAAACAAATCCAACAGTGGAAACAATTTCATCCTCATATTCAAACCCCCGATCGCTGCCCCGTACTCAGCGAGAAAATTGCCCTGCAAGCAGCGCTCCCCGAGAATGCTTATAAAAGTTTAGATCGCTGGGCGGATGGAAAAACCTCTTTACGCCAGCTTTCTCGCTTTCTCAATCGAGATATTGCCATCATCGCTCGCGCGATTTATCCCTACGTGCAGAAAGGTTGGATTCAACTCATCGATCGCACTCCTCCCCGAGAGTCCCCTCGCCTCGGGCGAGATTCTCGTCCAGATTTCCCAGCAATCGTTTGCCTCGATGACGATCGTACCATTGGCAAAAGTGTTGAATTTATGCTGCAATCCCACGGCTATCAAACCATTGTCATGACCGATCCCTTGGGGGCGATCGCAGAAGTCTTTCGCGTCAAACCCGACTTAATTTTATGCGATATTGCCATGCCAGAACTTGACGGTTATGAAATTTGTGCCATGCTAAGAAGTTCGACTCGCTTTCGTCAAACCCCCATTATTATGCTGACGGGAAAAGATGGTTTCATCGATCGCGTCAAAGCCCGCTTGGTGGGAGCGACGGACTATCTCACCAAACCTTTTGGCGCGGGGGAATTGTTAATGCTGATCGAGAAATATCTTGGTTTCGATCCCCTTCCTCTCCACCGAGATCGAGAAACCGAACGAGAAGAAGGAGATGCCAACAGCGAATTCCCCCAGAAAAAATCTCCTGCTGTTTGAACCGTTCGCGATCGCGAACGGTAAAAACAAGAGATACTTGAATAGCCAGATGAGGAATTAAGCTCAAGAATTAGTAGAAACGAGGAAATATGAGTAAAGTTTTAGTTGTAGAAGACAGCTTGGCTCAACGACAAATGATTTCAGAGTTGCTCAAAAATAGCGGCTTGACCGTCGAAGTTGCCAGTAATGGAGTCGAAGCCCTCGACCAAATTAATAAAAATCAGTACGAACCCGATATCGTTGTCTTGGATATCGTTATGCCGCAAATGAACGGTTACGAACTCTGTCGTCGTCTCAAAGCCGATCCGAAAACCAAAAATGTCCCAGTGGTCATGTGTTCTTCCAAAGGAGAAGAATTCGATCGCTATTGGGGAATGCGACAAGGAGCAGATGCGTATATCGCTAAGCCATTTCAACCGAAAGAATTGATTGGGACGGTGAAACAATTGTTGCGAGGATAGAATAGAGTCGGAGAGACCCCGGCATCGCCGGCAATCTGCCAAAATTCTGCTGCAATTGGGCGAGGAAGCCAGAAATATGGTTGGCAATACCAATTTTTTAGGGAAAAATAGTGAAGATATTTCTCCCGACATCGAAAAATTAGAAACCCCTGAAGGTGAGTTGCACTTGCGGTTTTTTCTACCCTCGGGCATCGAACTCGCGCTTCCGGCTACGGGCATTCGCGAGGTTATGAATCAGCCACCCGATCGCATTACCCCCATCCCCAATACCTCCCCTCTCCTCTTGGGAACATTAAATTTGCGCGGGCAGGTGATTTGGGTGGCGGATTTGGGACAATTTCTCGGGGATCCGGTTGCTTTAAATACCCAACGCCAAGACATTCCCGTGATTGCCGTGGAAGATCAAGATACGCTTTTGGGTTTAGCGATCGATCGCATCGGCGAAATGGACTGGCTCGATAGCGAGCAAGTTCAACCCTCCAGTAACGTTCCTGATAGTATGACCTCGTTTGTGATCGGAGAATGGGTTCTCAATCCCAAAAACAATCAAACGCTGCGGCTTCTCGATCAAGGAAAAATTTTGCGATCGGCTCGCTGGGCAAGTTAATCAGTTATCAGTTATCAATTATCAGTTATCAGTTATCAAGTCTCCATTACCCATTACCGATTACCCATTAACAAAATGTCACAGGAAACTGACTATACACAAGAATATGGAGAAGCCGAACGCGCTTACCTACAAGGCAATTACGAAAAAGCGGCGGGAATTATCGATCGCCTTTCCCAAAGCTATCGCGACGATCCCGCCATTCAACTCCTGCGCGGGCATATCTACTGTTACGGTCTTCAAGATTACGAGATCGCCCGCGACCAATACGAACGAGTCAAACGACTGACCGATGACATCGATTTTGTCAACTACGCCGACAATGGCATTGAAGATGCGAATGCCGGTTTGAGCGGACATTATCCCAACGAAGAAACAGTAGAAGACTATACGATTGAAAATTCTGCGGGGGAGAGCTACGAACAACTAGAAGGACTCTCAAACTACGATAGTTTGCCCAATTTGGACGATGCGGATGCGTTAACGGATTTTGATTTTGGTGGTGGCGACTTTGAGAGTGGCAATAGTGACGAAGCAACTTCTTTAGATGGTGGGACGTATGCCAATCCTTTTGATGACAGCAATGGGATGTCGGATTTTGCTGAAGAAGATGACTTCCCGTCAGAAGAGGGCTATCGCGATCCTTTTGCCTTGGGTGATGAGAATCCGGCTTGGGAGTCTGAAGAAGAGGCGACGGCCTTGGTAGATTCAACCTTAAACGGACAGAACTTTAGCGACGATCGTGATTTTGCCCCCGATTTAGACGATATTCCCGAAACGGGAGATTCAACTTTTGTGATCCCCCCAGAAATGGGCGGACGGGACAATCCGTTCGATACCCAAGATGATTTATTAGACGATACTGGCGATTTTAGCCCCGCTTTAGAAGAAGAGAACGATTTTCGCCTTGATGATGATTATCAAGAAACGCTCTTGATGAGTTCGGGAGAATTTGACAATTCTTTGGCCCCAGACGATTTTGCAGAGGGACTGTCGTCAGAGGACGCGATCGCAGACTCTTATGATGAGGAAGCCTACGGACTCGATGATGATTTAGAAACGATTTCTTTTACCAGTCCCCCCAGCGATCGAGATAGTTTTGCTTTTGATGAGTTTGACAATAATCTCGATAACAATTTTGAGAATGGCGATTATGACGATAACAGTTATCCAGAAGAGAATAATTTTGCCGGGGATTATGAGGATGAATCTTTTGCGGTGGAAGACCCAGCCTTTGCTGAAGATACCAATTTTGGAGATATCGGCGGTGAAGCGACGGATCTCGGCAATGATGTGGGGGGATTTGACGAATCTGGGGGATTTTTAGAAGAGTTTGATGTTTTCAATGATGACTTGCCGAGTTTTGATACGGGGGGAATGCCCGCAGAGAGTCCAGATTCGGCGATCGGTTTTGATGATTCTAGTTTTGATGACGATCCCAGTTTGGCATTTGCTGATAATAGTGCGGCATTAGGGGAGGCGACGATGGGAGGTGTTGCCGCCGCCGAAGCTGGAGATACAGGAATTTTTGGCTTAAAAGTTTCTCCCGATAACGCCCCTGCGAATTTTACCAAGACCCCCGATCGCGTCATGGAAACCCATGTAGAAATCGAACAGGGGCGCTTGGCTTGGTTTACCAATTTTCCTTTGCTGAAGAAACAGCAGTTTATGGCGATCGCGGCGGGAGCATCTGCGACTCTCGCAGTCGGTTTGATTTCTTTTTTGAGTTTTATCAATACTCCGGCTGAGAAAAAAGCTGAGGTTGTCCCTTATGTGAGGCTCTGGAATGCGTTTATGGGTTTGGTGGCGGGGGGAGCCGCCGGGGGAACGATTTGGTTCTTCGGACGCATGACGGTGGATCAGGTCCAACAATCAACTCAAGATTTGCAATCTCGTTTTGATGCAGTTTCTCAGGGGGATTTTAATGCCAAGGCGACGGTTTATGCAGAGGATGAGTTCGGACAGTTAGCCTCGGGTTTTAATGAAATGGCGCGAGTGATCCTAACTACCACCAGCGAAGCACAGCGACGGGCAGAAGAAACGGAACAACAAAAGGAAGATCTGCAACGTCAGGTCATTCGCCTGCTGGACGATGTGGAAGGGGCCGCGCGAGGGGATTTGACGGTACGGGCAGAGGTGACGGCGGACGTTTTAGGGGCGGTTGCGGATGCGTTTAACTTAACCATTCAAAACTTGCGGGAAATTGTCCAACAGGTAAAAACGGCGGCGCGAGAGGTGAATAAAAGTTCTGGGGATAACGAACAATTTGCGCGGGGTCTGCAAAGCGACGCATTGCGACAGGCAGAAGAGTTGGCGGTAACGCTGAATTCGGTTCAGATGATGACGGATTCTATTCGCCGGGTTGCGGAAAATGCGCGAGAAGCGGAAGAGGTGGCGCGTTCGGCGGCGGCGGTGGCGGTGAAAGGAGGAGATTCGGTAGAACACGCGGTGTC
Source organism: Spirulina sp. LEGE 11439 (assembly GCF_059821285.1). Lineage (NCBI taxonomy): Bacteria > Bacillati > Cyanobacteriota > Cyanophyceae > Spirulinales > Spirulinaceae > Spirulina > Spirulina sp. LEGE 11439. The sequence continues at coordinate 6,880 of NZ_JCAMRX010000063.1, read as the reverse complement.
GGGGATTTTACAGATTCGGGAAACGGTGGCGGAAACGACACGGAAGGTGAAACGGTTGGCAGAGTCTTCTCAGGAGATTTCTAAGATTGTGGCGGTCATTTCTCAAATTGCTTCGAGAACGAATTTGTTGGCGTTGAATGCTTCGATTGAGGCGGCGCGGGCGGGGGAAGCGGGACGGGGTTTCGCGATCGTTGCGGATGAAGTCCGACAGTTGGCCGATCGCTCTGCGAAGGCGTTGAAAGATATTGAACAAATCGTTTTGCAGATTCAGAGTGAGACGAGTTTGGTGATGCAGGCGATGGAAGAAGGGACGCAACAGGTCATTGACGGGACGAAACGAGCGGAACAGGCGAAGCGATCGCTAGAAGATATCATTCAAGTATCCAATCGAATTGATGCTTTGGTGCGATCGATTACGGCGGATACAGTAGAACAAACAGAAAGTACCCTCGCGGTGGCACAGGTTATGCAGTCGGTGGAATTGACGGCGCAGGAAACCTCACAAGAATCGCAAAAGGTGGCTTCTTCCCTGCAAAATCTGGTCGGAATTGCGCGAGATTTGTTGGCTTCGGTGGAACGATTCCGGGTTGACGATACAGAAGAGGTTTAATGAGGTGTTGATTATTCGTTATTAAAAACTTTCGTAATCTAGTGAACATTACATCCCAATTCTTAAGATAAGGAAACGTTGAAAAAAAAGTAAAGATGGAAATTGAAACTCGCGCAATTCACGCCGGACGACACCCAGACCCTACAACAGGATCTCTTGTCTCTCCTCTTTACCTCTCTACAACCTTTGAACGCGAGGCGGATGGGAGTTACCCTCGCGGTTATAGCTACATTCGCGATCGCAATCCCAATCAAGTCATGTTAGAAGAATGTCTGCGTGCTTTGGAGGAGGGAGAAGTTGCGGCGGTGTTTGCCTCGGGATCGGCAGCAACTTTGAGTGTTTTTCAGTCTTTGAACCCCGGCGATCGCGTTGTTGCTCCCCAAGATGCTTATTCTGGGACGGGGGCATTATTGCGATCGCTAATGCAGCCTTGGGGGTTAAAAGTGACTTTTGTCGATATGACGAATTTGGCCGAAGTCAAAGCCGCCGTCACCCCCGATACGCGGTTGATTTGGTTGGAAACTCCCTCTAATCCGATGTTGAAGATGACGGATATCGGCGAAGTGGCTGCGATCGCCCATCATGTGGGGGCTTTATGTGCCTGCGATAATACTTGGGCAACCCCAGTATTACAACAACCTTTTTCATTAGGATGCGATCTCATTGTGCATTCGACGACCAAGTATTTAGGGGGACACAGCGATGTTTTGGGGGGTGCGGTTATCGGCAATCAAGAGTCTGAGTTTTTTGAGAAAATTCGCCACATTCAGCATATCGGTGGGGCGGTCGCCTCTCCTTTTGATTGTTGGTTAATTTTGCGAGGCATTGCCACTTTACCCTATCGCATGAAAGGACATTGTGAAAATGCTGCTCAATTAGCCGTTTGGTTAGAGCGACATCCTGCGATCGCTCGCGTGCATTATCCCGGCTTATCCAGCCATTCCGGCCATGCGATCGCGGCTCGACAAATGTCAGATTTTGGGGGCATGCTTTCGCTCGAACTCAAAGGAGGGAAAGAACAAGCTCTGGCAATGGCCGCTCGCGTCGAACTTTTCACTCAAGCGACTAGTTTGGGAGGGGTGGAAAGTTTAATCGAACATCGCGCTTCCGTGGAAGGGAAACATACTCGTACTCCAGAGAGTTTATTGCGATTATCCGTCGGATTGGAAAATATCGGCGATTTAATTGCCGACTGCGATCGCGCTTTGCGATCGTTGTGACAGAAAATCTCTCAAAAGTGAAAAAACAGGGACAATAGTAGAGATGGCGCGATCGCGATCGGCAAAGTCAAGCCAAGGGAATTCCTTCAGCGTTTATACTAAGTTAAGCGTTGCTGGAGATTTCATCCAGAAACTCGCCCCCTTTGGGGATAATCGAAACCTAGGAAAGTGACAAATTAGCCTTATGATCTGGCCGTTTAAACCGAACAAGCGCAAACAAATTGCCCGCATTGAAATTACTGGCGCGATCGCTACAGAAACGCGCAAACGAGTTCTCAAGGCGTTACAAACTGTTGAAGAGGATAAGTATCCTGCAATCTTATTACGTATCGATTCCCCGGGGGGGACGGTGGGAGACTCGCAAGAAATTTATGACGGTTTGAAGCGAATCCGAGAAAAAGGCGTTAAAGTCGTCGCCAGTTATGGCAATATATCCGCGTCGGGAGGAGTTTACGTGGGGGTGGGTGCTGATAACATTGTCGCCAATCCGGGGACGATTACGGGCAGTATCGGCGTGATTCTGCGCGGCAATAATCTCGAACGTTTATTAGATAAAATCGGCGTTTCTTTTAAAACTTTTAAATCGGGTCCCTATAAAGATATTCTCGCATTCGATCGCGAATCGACTCCAGAAGAAAAAGGCATTTTACAAGAGTTGATCGACACCAGTTACGGACAATTTGTCGCCACGGTTGCTGAAGGACGAAATTTAGACGTTGAAGCCGTACGAAATTTTGCCGATGGGCGCATTTTTACGGGGCAGCAAGCTCTAGAATTAGGCATGGTGGATCGTTTGGGAACTGAAGAAGATGCTCGACGCTGGACTTGCGAATTAGTCAAGTTAGATCCTGAAAAAACCAAATGTCATGAGATTGAAGAGAAAAAATCGTTACTGACGCGGGTTTTATCCGGGCGTACCCATGCTAAGCGATCGCGTTTGGCAATGGCCTTGGATTGGCTAGAATTTGAAATGGTAACGGAAGGGCAACCATTATGGTTATACCGACCCTAATCGTAGTTTCTTTTTGTTGTTTCTCAGAACTTATATCAATTATCAATTTCAATCAAGGAGGAAATGGTGGTGGAATGGAAAGTGCGGGCAATTCGCGGCGCAACGACAGTGACGGAGAATAGTATCCAAGCTATTCGTGTTGCAGTGACGGAATTAATTGAGGAAATTGAAAGACACAATCAATTAGATCCAGAGGAGATTGTGAGTGCTACATTTACCGCAACTCACGATCTCGATGCGATTTTTCCTGCTGCGATCGCCCGCGATCGCCCCAAATGGGATAACGTTGCTCTCCTCGATGTCCAACAAATGCAGGTTAAAGGCAGTTTAGAACACTGTATTCGGGTTCTTATTCATGTCAATACTCCTCAACTCCAAAACGAGATGATTCACGTTTATTTGGGAAAAGCTAAAAATCTGCGTCCCGATTGGAATTTAGCAGAATTAGTTTAGGAAAACACTCGATTCCCTGTTCCTTAGAATTAATCTTCTTGTAAACCCAAAAAAGATTTAATCCCTGCGATCGCTTTTTTGATATCAGCGATCGATATTTTGAGTAATGCGAACATTCCTAAACCAATAAATAAAAACCCGATCCAAAAATTACTTTTATATAAATACAGCCCGACCAGAACGGTAAAATAAGGCGCAATGATACGACTGATCTTTTCAAATTCAGCAACGCGATCGGATTGATGAGATTCGGTTTTGTTAGATTCGATTTTATTCGGCTCAGATACGCGACTGGTGACAATTGGAGCATCTGAGAAGGAGCTTTGAGCGGTTTTGGGTTCTTCTGGCATTACGCTTTCCCTGAAAAATTTTCTCTATTATGCCCGTTATGTCGAGGGAAGACAACTAAAAATCATAACCAAAAATTGGGTAAAATTTGTTTGCCCAATTCTCGTATATTTTGATTAACCAATCTGGCGATTTTAATTTGAGGTTCGTCTTCTTCTCTGGGGATAATTGTGGCTTTTTCTCCCATTTTAAATCGTTCGATGACTCGATTTGCTGCTTCTAATCCTGTAACGTAGGCTTTTTCTTGCGACCAAGAACCGTGATGGGTTTTAATCCAATCCCCACTTAAGAATACATTATCAATGGGGCTTTGGGTTGGGAGAAAATATTGATAGCTTCCAGGGGCAAAATGAGTCACTCCCTGACGCACGCGAATGACGGTACTGTGAAGAATTTTTGCGGCTTTAAATGCAGGGACGCAAATACTTAAATCTTGCTGAATTTTAGCGACAATTTCGCGATCGCTCATGGTTAATAATTGATTGGCGTGGTAAAAGTCGGCAGCGATAACGCTTCCGGGTTCATTTTTATACTCGTCGTGGAGGGTATTCAAGTCAAAAAATGTCCAACCGACAGCGCGATCGAAGCCAAAACAAGCATTAGAAGGAAGGGGAATATCAATTTTGCGATCGAACCACAAACGGGTGGATAAAACATCAATTCCTCCTAAATTAGCCAGATTGCGAAATTCGGGATATTGGCTTAATGTTGCACTGCCTGAAACTATTTTTTTCATCCCGGTAACGCTGACTGCAAAAATAACGGCATCGGCTTCCAATACTTCTATGCCACAAGTTACCCCTTTTGCTTTACCTTCTCGATTTAAAAGTATGTCAGTAACGCGTTTATTAACAAGAACTTTACCACCTTGTTTGCTGATATTTTCCACCCAAGGTCGAAAGATTTTTTCTCCGACGGTTCCCCGACACCAAACTACGTCAAAATCCGGTTGATGGGCGAGAATAAAATAATAGAGCATCCCTAAAGCTGCCGCAGCACTACATTGTTCCCCGGGGGCAAATAGCCCGACTAATAACATGGGTTCAAAGGCATCGCGGTACAGTCGAGATGTTACGCCAAATTGTCGGAATAATTCCCGTGCTGTCACTTTATCGTAACGCTGCCAAGCATCGTGAGAATTATCGAAGTCGATGACTGCATATAGTAATGGCAAAGCAGAAAGGCGATCGCTTAAAGGCAAGCGCTTAAAACGAGTATGAAAGAATGTTCCTAAAGGGGCTGGAAGGCGATATTCGTTTTGAAAAAGCGGTGATTCTACTTCGAGTCCTTGGGGAGAATATTGCGAGGATCTAGTAAAAGGAGTGAAGGGAGAAAGACCGAGTTTTTTAACCAGATTAAAAATGTTTTGATAAGGATACCAAAATCCGTGAACCCCTCCTTCTACGGAACGTCCTCCTATTGTTTTCCAACCCGCAACTAAGCCCCCCGGATAGGGGCTGGCTTCAAGAAGAGTGACATCATAATTTTCTCGGACAAGATGATAAGCTGCCCCGAGTCCAGCCCAACCCGCACCGACGATAATGACTCGTTTTCCTGCTGACATTTTTTGTTTTAGAGGTTATTAGTTATTGATTATTGATTATTGATTATTGGTTATTGATTATCGATCGCTTCTGAGAAACTTGTACTGAGCATATTTATTCTTCTCTCGCTGGTATAATTTTTTGCAACTCTTTTGATTGGAAATAGAGTTTGCAGGAACGCACGGATTTTCATTCTATTAGAATATCATTGTCAAGGTCAACAAGTCAAGTTAAAATTAAACATTATTCATTCATGGTTTTATAAGTCGCGACGGCAGAAGGTGAAATTCGGTTTAAATAACGGAAGATCCAATATTTTAAAACCGTATCTAGAATCACGGGAAAAGTCGCAATAAAGAGAAAGTTAAAATCATGACTTTCCGGTAAGCCAAAATGTCGCGTGATTCCCGATAAAATAACTTCCCAGCCGTGAGGAGAGTGAAATCCCACGAACATATCGGTAAAAAGAATAATTAAAAATGCTTTGGCAGAGTCACTCAAACCGTAGATTAATTCGTCGATAAAATCTTTGAGAATTTTAACTTCCTCGCGGCTGATAAAAATCACCCAACCAAAAGCAATTAAAGAAGCGAGATCGGAGAAAATATTAGCCACCGCATCCGCACCGCGATCGCGATATTTATCTGCCAGTTCTTCAACTTTTTCATTTAATTCTCGGTCAATTTCTTCTGGGTTTAATTTTGGCGTTAATTGTAAAAAACGACTAAATTTTAAGGTTCGTTCGTAATCTTCTAATTCTCTAAATGCCTCGTCTTGTAAGTCTTTATTTAGAAAAATAATTTCATTTTCTTGGTGAAAAAAATTCTGTGCGATCGCAGGCTTAAAAATAAAAGTTTTTGTGAGTTGATGCGTTAATAATGGTATAATAATTAAAAGCAGTAAAAATTTAATAGAAAGGGAAGTTCGATTGCGAGATTGACGAAATTTATCGACAACTTCTTCTTCTGATTCTTCTGAGTTCGGACCGATTTCACGTTTAATTCGATTAAAAGTGCTCAAAATCGATCGCGGCACGGCCCCTCGTTTATCTACGGCGCTTTCCAAATTGGGTTTATTATCAATATTGATGGCGGCAATTAACTGTTCGCTCTCAAATTTTTTCTTTGTCAGACTGCGAGAATCAGAATTATTGGGCGCAAGTTGTTTTCTGTCTTTTGCTGCCACTAAAGAAACCGATAATTTTTCGAGAGAAACCTGCTTGGAGGCTTCATATTTAGAAATAACTTTATCAATAAAATCGAGTTTTTCGAGAATAATTGCCGTCGGTTCCGTAGAGGCAAGATCGTAATAAGATGGTTTGGGTTCATCGGGATCGCTCAACCATTCTCGCGTCGCGTTAAATTCCGCCAAGCGAATCTTGGCTTTTTTCAAATATTTTTTAACTTCCGCTTCAAATAACTCCAATACCCGATCGCTGCGATCGCAAGTTTCCGCAGAGACCTTTTGCCCGTGAAAATGGTCATTTTCCAGGGCTTGAATTTTCAATGCCGCACGATAGGCTTCATCAAGAGCGCGTTCTGGAGTACCATAGTACCATCGCTTAGCCTTGCGGACGATATTTTTGAATCTCATTCCGTTTCAATTTCTCTTCTCAGAGGGATAGACAAGATGAATCAATTTGACCCTCCCCGCTCTAAAGAGACGGGGATTCGGAAGTAGTCCAGTAACGAAC
>NZ_JCAMRX010000062.1:0-34637 GCF_059821285.1 Spirulina sp. LEGE 11439 | reverse complement strand
TCTCACCGCTAACCTTTCAGGTCTAGCGGGAGTCCTCTCGCGACATTTATGATAGGTCAGGGAATAATTACCAATCCCTACTACAATAGCTGAAGAATTGGAGGATGACAGTTTGACTACTCGGGTTATTATCGTGCGTCACGGACAAAGTTCCTATAACGCCCAACAAAAAATTCAAGGCCGCTGCGATGAATCGGTGCTGACTGAAAAAGGACGAGTTGAAGCTGAAAAAGTCGGCGCAGCCTTACAAAGTGTTGCTTTTAACGCATTCTATCACAGTCCCTTACAGCGAGCGACTCAAACTGCCTCTATTATTCAAAAGTATTTACCGAATTGTCCTTCTCCCCAAGCCAAAGATGAACTTAGAGAAATCGATCTCCCGCTTTGGGAAAAATTAGGGAAACAGGAGGTGATGGAAAAATTTTCTGAAGATTATCGCTGTTGGAAAAAACGCCCTCACGAATTTAAAATGCGGGTGTCTGCACCAGAAGGCGAAAAAGATCATTTTCCCGTACTTTCTCTCTACGAACAGGCTCAAAGATTTTGGCAAGAAGCGATCGCCAAACATCAAGGGCAAACCCTTTTGATTGTGGCTCATAATGGGATTAATCGCTGTTTGATTATGAGCGCGATCGGCATTCCCCCCGAACGCTATCATACGATCCAACAATCTAATTGCTGTATTAATGTTTTGAATTTTAGCGGCAATTTTGGCGATGCGGTACAGCTAGAATCTCTCAATCAAGTTTCCCACATGGAGGTCATTCTTCCTCCTCCTCGTCCGCCCAAACCGCCCGCCCTGCGCTTATTATTAGTTCGTCATGGGGAAACTGACTGGAATCGGATGTCTCGCTTCCAAGGCTCTATCGATATTCCTCTCAATGAAAATGGTCAAAAACAGGCGGGACAAGCAGGAGATTATCTCAAAGATGTTCATATTGATTTTTCCGTGACCAGTCCTTTATTACGCTCCAAAGAAACAGCCGAAATTATTCTCGAACGCCATGAAAATGTGCCTTTAGAGTTGGAAAGCCAATTTCAAGAAATCGGCCACGGTCTTTGGGAAGGTAAATTAGAATCAGAAATTAAGGCAGAATTTGGGGAATTATTACAACAATGGCAAGAAACTCCCGAAACCGTACAAATGCCAGAAGGAGAAAATTTACAACAGGTCTGGGATCGCGCGATCGCAGCATGGAATCAGGTGGTGAAAACTAAATCCAATGCCAAGAAACCTCAAGTTGGACTCATTTCCGCTCACGATGCCATTAACAAAGTTGTTATTTGTTATTTATTGGGATTAGAACCCAAGAATTTCTGGAATATCAAACAAGGAAATTGTGCGGTGAGTGTCATTGATTATCCCGAAGGTGCCGAAGGACTTCCCGTTCTCCAAACGATTAATTTAACAACTTATTTGGGGGCGGGTATTTTAGATCGCACTGCTGCTGGAGCGCTGTAAAGTCAGTGAATTGTGAAGGTTGTTGCAAACATAAGAAAATCTCCTACATTAGCAGGAGATTTTCTCATGTTTAATCTTGAATTAAGCGATCGCCAATCGTCAATTGCAGACATCAACTGTATCAATGCAATTAACGATTGGGAATTAGAGAGAGGGAATTAGTGAGCTAAACCAACTTGTTCTTCCGATCGCAGCAACATAGATTCTTGACGATTGAGTTCATGGCGTTCTTTATTCAAGAACAGGGCGCGGGCGCGTTGTCCAATACTGGGAGTAGGTGCGGACTGAGCTTTCGGTGCTTCTTGTCCCGGGGTATAGCGAACGCCGCGATAAACCAAATCTAGGGTTGCTTTTTGAGCCGTCGGTGCTTTGCGATTGCGAAAACGCCATTCTAAACCCCGATATTTGCCGCTAACTTCAGTATCAACGCTTTTTACATCAGTTGGGTTGTAGTTGTAAGTAACACCACGATAAGCAAGTTTCATAGCCGCCTCCTTTTTTCTTTTTGAAGTGTTGAGTGAGGCGCGTTCCTTCAGGAGGTTTCCCTACTTCCGTCTCTCAGTATTTTTGCTGAAGAGATGAACGATTTGTTTTTCTTTCTGTATTCATTGTTACCGTTTCCCTAGGAAAAAGTCAAGGGGTTTGCAAAACTTTATATTGACTCCGATCGCTGCAAACCTCCTGGAAGATTGAGAGAACTGTATTCGAGATGAATGACTCGGCGATCGCGTCATACCTTTATTTTTCAGCAACAAAGAGAGCATGATGAGCGAATTTCCAGCATTCACACAGCAGATAGAGCCTTTATCCTCTCTCTGCATACCTCTGTGACTCTGTGGTGAATTTTCTGAATGTATTGACGAGGGCGATAACAGGCGATCGCATATCCGAACATTCATTTCAAGAAAAAATTGAAGAATTTTAACTTACCTTGGTAAGGAGGATAACGTAAAGATAAATCGAGGAAAAAAGAACGCTTGAGAACGCTTTTTTGATGGGAAAATGTATCGAACCCCATTTTACCGTGATAGACTCCCATACCGCTCTTGCCAACTCCACCAAACGGAAGTGATGTGGAGACAATTTGCATAATCGTATCATTGAGACAAACGTTTCCCGATGAGGTCTCTTGTAAAACTCGTTCTTGCGTGGTTCGATCGTGGGTAAATAGATAGAGAGAGAGAGGTTTGGGACGGGCATTGATTTGCGCGATCGCGTCTTCTAAATTATCGTATTCTAATATCGGCAAAATCGGACCGAATATCTCTTCTTCCATAATGCGATCGCCCCACGTCACGCCACTCATGACTGTTGGTGCGAGATAGCGAGTTTTGGGGTTATTATTGCCTCCAATAACTACTTTTTGGGAATCAATTAAGGCCAGCAAGCGTTGAAAATGGAAGTCATTAATAATTCTGGCATAATCAGGGCTGGTTTCGGGATTTGTTCCGTACAATTGTTCGATTTTCTCTTTAATTTTATCCAGAAAAATAGATTTAATACTGGCGTGAATTAAAACATAATCAGGAGCAATACAAGTTTGCCCACAGTTGATGAGTTTTCCCCACGCGACTCGTCTTGCTGTTTTCTCAATATCTATATCTGGTTCGATAATACAAGGACTTTTTCCACCTAATTCTAAAGTAACGGGGGTTAAATGCTTTGCTGCCGCTTCCATAATAATTTTACCGACCCTTGCTCCACCGGTAAAGAAAATGCGATCGAATTGATGAGCAATTAAATCTTGTACGACCTCTTTTCCGCCTTCAACGACGGTAATATATTCTGAGGGAAATGCTTTGCCGATTAAATTTGCGATCGCAGCAGAAGAATGAGGGGCAACTTCTGAAGGCTTGACAATGGCACAATTTCCCGCAGCAATTGCAGCAATGAGCGGTGCGATCGCAAGTTGTATTGGATAATTCCATGCCCCGATAATCAGTACAACACCTAAAGGTTCGGCAATAATTTTGGCTGTGGCAGGAAATTGAAAGAGATCGGCAGAAACTGATTTGGGTTTCAGCCAAGATTTAAGATTTTTTAAAATATAATCGATCTCGCGAATGCAAAACACTAATTCTGTGGATAGACCTTCAAAATCAGACTTATTAAAATCCTTCTTTAAGGCAGTTAATAATTCTTCTTTGTTTTGGATTAAAAACTGTTTAAGTACTTTTAACTGGTCTCGTCGAAAGTCGAAATTTTTGGTTTTGCCTGTTTGAAAAAAAAGGTGCTGTTTTTGTAAAATTTCTTCTGTTTTTGTCGCAACTAACACGATTTTTTACTCCCCAATTTGATAATATTCAAAGATTCAGTAGGTGATTTGTTTTCCGATGTTCTCTTGATTGAGAAATTTAAGAAGAGAGAGAGCGCAGTTCGGCGATCGTAAAAGAATGAAATCGCCAAGTTAGCATCGTAGCAGTTGCAAATAAGCCCAACACTAGACCGCACCACAATCCTACACCTTCCCATCCTAAAATAATACCCAACACGTACCCACCTCCCAAACCGATCGCCCAATAAGAAAAAATGCCGATCGCCATAGGAACTCGCGTATCTTTAATTCCTCTTAATGCTCCGGCTGCTGTAACTTGTATGCCATCAAAAAGTTGAAAGATTGCAGCAATACTCAAAAGCGCGATCGCGAGTTGTTGGGTTTCTTGGTTTTCAGGATTGCTAACATCTAAATAAATAGACACGATTTGTTCTGGAAAGACCCAAAATAGAAATGCCGTAAAACTCATAAAAACTGTCGAGAGCGCAATGCCGACATATCCTGCACGCTTAACTCCAAGCAAATCTTTTTGACCTAACTTTTGCCCGACGCGCATCGTCGTTGCATAAGATATTCCCACACAAACCATAAAGGTCATAACTGCCGTCCGTAAAGCAATTTGATGGGCGGCTAAAGGAATACTGCCGAAAAATCCCATGATATAAGTTACAGTCGTAAATAAACTTGTCTCAATGAAGAAAGTCACGGTAATAGGAGCGCCAATTTTTACGAGGGTTCTCAAAATAGAAATCTCCCAGCGCAATCCAGTATGAAATAACTTAAACTTGCGAAAATCGGGATGACAAAAAATAAAACCCAAAACAACGATCGCTTTTACCCAAAAAGCAAAGGTACTCGACCACCCCAATCCTGCTAACCCTAACTCGGGAAAGCCCCATTTCCCAAATGCTAAAACATAATTTCCCAACGCATTCAAAGAAAGTCCGAGAGTCATAGTCACCATAATAATACGCGGGCGATCGAGAGCGGAAACGAGATTTTTAAACAAAGCAAAAGCAAAAGCAGCAGGGAGTCCCCAAAGGATGGCTTGTAAATAACTTTGAGCCAAAATAATATTGATTTCTTCCTGTCCTAAAATCCGAAAGATCGTCGCAAAATTCCCGACAAGAATCATTACGAACAAAGATAAAGCGATCGCCAGCCAAGCTCCCCCCGCAGCAATACGGCGCAATTGTTGATTATCTTTTGCTCCATAAGCGATCGCGGCTAATGCCCCCACGGCTGAAAGCATTCCCGTTCCTACAATCAGAACAGATTGAAAAGTGATATCTGCCAAGCCCCCAGCCGCTAAATATTGGCTGCCCAACCATCCCATCATTATCGTATCGATAAAACCGATCGCGGCTTCAGAAAGTTGGGCGATGGCGAGAGGAATAGCTAAGCCCAAACAAGCCCTTATTTCTGTTAGCCATCGATGGGAAGCAACGTCCATAAAAAAGTAAAAAATAAAAACAAGCCAGTTTATTGTCCCTGCAAACTAACAAAAAACGTTATAATTTTACGACCTGAAGAGTTTTTACGATTGGCAGCATGAGCAAAGGTACATTATTTGACAAGGTTTGGGATTTACATACCGTGGGAATATTACCCTCGGGTCAAACGCAACTATTCATCGGACTGCACCTCATTCACGAAGTGACCAGCCCTCAAGCCTTTGCCATGCTGCGAGAGAGAGAATTAAACGTCTTGTTTCCCCAACGGACTGTGGCGACAGTGGATCATATCGTCCCAACGGAAGATCAAGCCCGTCCTTTTGCCGATGTGTTGGCGGAGGAGATGATGCAAGCATTGGAAAATAGCTGTAAGGAGTATGGCATTCGCTTTTATAACATCGGTTCGGGAAATCAAGGTATCGTGCATATTATCGCCCCAGAACAGGGTTTGACGCAACCGGGAATGACGGTTGCTTGCGGAGATTCTCACACTTCCACTCATGGGGCATTCGGCGCGATCGCCTTTGGGATCGGCACCTCCCAAGTCCGTGATGTCCTCGCGTCCCAAACTCTCGCTCTTTCTAAGTTAAAAGTCCGCAAAATTGAAGTGAATGGGGACTTAAAACCGGGAGTTTATGCGAAAGATGTCATTCTTCACGTGATTCGCACGTTAGGGGTAAAAGGTGGGGTTGGTTTTGCTTATGAATTTGCCGGGACAACCTTCGAGAAGATGTCCATGGAAGAACGGATGACGGTGTGTAATATGTCTATTGAGGGGGGAGCGCGATGCGGCTATGTGAATCCTGATGAAACGACTTACGAGTATCTGAAAGGGCGAGATTTTGCCCCCAAAGAAGAAGAATGGGAGAAGGCGATCGCGTGGTGGAATGCTATTAAAAGCGATCGCGATGCGGAATACGATGATGTGGTTGTTTTTGACGCGGCGGAAATTGCCCCGACGGTAACATGGGGAATTACCCCCGGACAGGGGATCGGGGTGGATGAGAGTATCCCGAAAGCCGAGAGTTTGGCGGAAAGCGATCGCGATATTGCGCGAGAAGCCTATAAATATATGCAACTCGATCCCGGGGTTCCCATCCAAGGGACAAAAGTAGATGTTTGTTTTATCGGCAGTTGTACCAATGGTCGCATTAGCGATCTGCGAGAAGCGGCCAAGTTTGCCAAAGGGCAGCAGGTGGCAAATGGGGTGAAAGCCTTTGTTGTGCCGGGATCGGAACGAGTGAAGCAGGAAGCCGAAGCAGAAGGATTACACCGCGTTTTTCTTGAAGCGGGGTTTGAATGGCGCGAGGCAGGGTGTTCGATGTGTTTGGCGATGAACCCCGATAAGTTACAGGGGGATCAAATTAGCGCCTCTTCCTCCAATCGTAATTTTAAAGGTCGTCAGGGGTCTTCCACAGGGCGTACTTTGTTGATGAGTCCGGCGATGGTAGTGGCGGCGGCGGTGAATGGGAAAGTTACGGATGTGAGAAGAATGCTTTAAATTGGGAGATGAGGCGTATTAAACCTGAAGCGCGATCGGCTTGTCGAGATTTTTTGCAGGATATCAACAATCGGGTCATTCAAAACCAGATTAAAACAAACGATTGTACTTTGGATAGTTCAAAAAAGAATGCTCTAGGGAGGATTTAAAATTGTTTTCTTAACTATCACTCCCAATAAATTGCAAATAATAGTGATTGAAGTCACTGACAATTCAAAGAGAGCTTAATAGAAATTATTTATTGTTCACATTTTGACAAAAATAGTTGACCGGTATTTTTTTTCGGTTAAGATGCGTTAAGTAGTTAAATGATAGGAATTGACTTATGCCTCAATTACTTCTGCTTACTGATACCCAAGTCGGTCAAACATTAGATCTCAGTCAGGACATGAGATCTATGCGTTTTGACTCAGGGGCAGGCTTGCTAAATTTTGGTTTTGGTCTTATCAATAAAACCAATAAGCAAATTTCCCAACTTATTGCTAAGGCATGGCTTGACTGCGATTCCAGTATTGTTAATGAGACCACAATTACGAACTTCTTAGTGGAAAATCATCTCATTAGTGAAGGCGATCGCGCAACAGTTAAAGTGATAATCGATACAAAGCCTTATTCTAAATGGTCTGATGCAGGAGCAAGTAACAAAAACAAGCCCAAAGAGAAGCCACCCAAGGAAAATTATGTTGGGTATTGGACATTTTTTGAGAACCCCGCACTTCCTGGACCCAATAAGTTAGAAACTAATTTATATGTGCCATTTCCCGACAAACCCAAACAAGTGACAGACGCAACATTAGATCTATGGGTTCAGCAAAATCCCGCTCAGGCACCTTTTTATCCCGATCCCGATCTGGGTCTTCCAGAAGATGCCGTCTGGATTCCTTATAGCTGTTAATAGTAAGATAACTTCATTTCCTCAACTTTAGGTTAAAAGATGACCTTCAGTAAAGTTGAGGAAACCGATTTTACTACTTTGGGGAAAGAGTCGATATGTTGACTTAGTTGATGCGCTATAGTATTATCGAATGCGTGATGTGTCAAGGTTAGGTGAAAAATTTAAAAATCATGACTAGCCTCAACAAAACACAGTTTTTAGTTCAGACTTAACTATTTTGTATTATTCCTAATTGACAAAAGGAGCAAGAATTATGTTACATGCTAATGCCCAAGAATTGTTTGATGCAGGGGTGAAAAAGATTGAATTTTATCCCGGCCAAGATATATCTCAGAAAAAGTCTGACAAACAGCAATCGCATATCAAGAACTTACTAGAGTTTAACAAAAAACTCTCTCAGCTTATTGCTCGTTCGTGGTTGCCGGGAGGAGAAGACATTGAAAAACGATTCCGTGGCAGTCAAGAAGAAGTGATTCAGTTGTTGGTTGACGAAGGCATTGTTACTGAAGAAGAGGCACCTTACATCGGAGTCAATGTAGATACCAATCCTCCCGGACCTCCCTACGTAGGTAACATTCAAGAAGGAGTAGACCCCATACTAACTCTGTATATTCCTTATCCTAAGCGTCCGAGTCAAGTCACATCCGCAGAATTAACAACTTGGGTTGATAGCCAGATAAACTCTGCCCCCTATTCTCCATTTGAAATTAGTCAATGGATACCTTACACTTGCTAAGATGCTAAACATTGAGGTCGAGTATTATATCGCATATTGTGCAACGTGCGATATAATATTCGACCTCTGTTCTTCTAGCTTGTTAATTATTTTTAAACAAAACAAAGACTGCATATCGAGAGAGTTTTTGTAATATCCAATCTCACTATTCGTATCAATAAAATAGATGCTCAATAAGCCAACCTTAAAACTAGGTTTTAACTGGGAAGTAGTCGGTGAAGAAGATATATTGATTGTCTCCGAGAGAGATTCAATGTTATTGAATGGTCGTTTATACCAACTGTTAATGCCTTTAATGAATGGGAAACATACAGTTGATGAAATTATCGATCGCCTGCCCGAAATATCGACCAGCGAGGTTTACTATGCTCTAATGTTGATGGAACAAAGGGGCTATGTTATTGAAAGTGGCGATACTTTACCGTCGGATTTAGCCATTTTTTGCCAGCATTTAACTGTTACTCCGCAAGTAGCGAACAGTCGATTACAAACCACTAAAGTAGCAGTCAAGAGTTTTGGTGTCGATCGACTGGTTTCAGAATTTATTTCTACTCTCCAAGCCTTGCAAATTCAAGTTTCGGAAGAAGCAGACATCGAAATCGTTTTAACCGATAATTATCTCAACGCAGAACTGGAAGAATATAACCAAAAAGCATTAGCGCGATCGCGTCCTTGGTTCTTAGTCAAACCCACAGGAACAATTCTCTGGATCGGACCGATATTAATCCCGGGGACAACGGGCTGCTGGCAGTGCTTGAGTCAACGCTTGCGAAATAACCGACCCCTTGAAGGACTCATTCAGAAACATAAACGGGACTCAACTCCCTTGATACGCCCTCTCGCTTCCCTGACCTCCACAGGACAAACCGCTCTCGGAATAGCAGCAACAGAAATCTTTAAATGGATTGTAGTCGGAGAAAATTCCCGCTTGCAGGGAAAGCTACTGCTCCAAGATACTCTGACTTTGGAAACTCAAAATCACATTCTCATTAAGCGTCCTCAGTGTCTGAGTTGTGGGGATATGGTCAATGGTTTGAATCAAGAACCTATGCCGATGATTCTCGGACACCGCAAGAAATATTTCACAGCAGACGGCGGCCATCGTTCTTGTTCTCCCGCAGAAACTTTGAGCAAATATCAGCATCACATTAGCCCGATTACTGGAGTCGTTAGAGAACTGAGGACAATATATAAAAACGCCGATGGTTTAGCCCATAGTTATTTGGCGACCCATCATTTTGCCACCATGTTTGATGAGCTAACAACTTTGCGTCAAAACATTGGCGGTAGAAGTGCGGGTAAAGGCAAAACAGACCAACAAGCTAAAGCGAGCGGTTTGTGCGAAGCGATCGAGAGATATTCTGGAGTTTTCCAAGGAAACGAATTGAGGAAACAAGCGAGCTACAGACAGCTTGGCGATCGCGCAATTCACCCTAATACCTGTATGCAATTCAGTCAAGCGCAATACAAAAACCGCCAAGAATGGAATGCAGGCTGTCACGGTTGGTTTCAAAGAGTGCCAGAACCCTTTGATGAAGAAAGAGAAATTGAATGGACCCCAGCTTGGTCGTTAACTCACGAACAATTTAAGTATTTACCAACGGCTTATTGTTATTACGGCTATCCCAAACCAGAAAAACCCGATTGTTGGGCAGACTCTAACGGCTGCGCTGCGGGTAACACCCTCGAGGAAGCTATTCTCCAAGGTTTTATGGAATTAGTGGAGCGGGATTGCGTGGCCTTGTGGTGGTATAACCGTCTTCAGAAGCCCGCAGTAGATTTAGACAGTTTTGACGATCCTTATTTTCTGAGCTTGAAAGAATATTACCGTTCTCTCAATCGCGAACTCTGGGTTTTAGATCTAACCAGCGATCTAAATATTCCTTGTTTTGTGGCGATTACCCAAAGAAGCGATCGCGACATTAAAGATATTACCTTAGGTTTCGGTGCCCATTTCGACCCACAGATTGCCGTGAGTAGAGCTTTAACGGAAGTCAATCAGATCCTGCCTAACGTTTTAGCAGCCAAGGCAGATGGCAGTACCCATTACCCTCCCTCTTCCTCTCCCTTAGCCTTAAAATGGTGGCAAACCGCAACCTTAGCAAACCAGCCCTATCTGGCCAGCGATCGCACCATTGCCGCCAAGGTCAGTGCCGATTATCCTAAAATCTGGAGCAACGATCTGTTAGAAGATATTATGCTCTGTCAAGAAATTGCTGAAAAAAATGGCATGGAAATATTAGTAACAGACCTAACTCGTCCCGATATTGGTTTGAGAGTCGTAAAAGTTATCGTTCCAGGAATGCGTCATTGGTGGAAAAGATTGGGTCGAGGACGGCTTTATGACGTTCCTGTAAAAATGGGTTGGTTAAAAGAAGCCTTAGCAGAAAACCAACTCAATCCATTTCCGATGTGGATGTAGCAGTCGGCAAAAAAATAGACTCGTATCCGATTTCAAGCTCGAGAGAATAATCTTATAAAATTACAATTGTTCAATTAATTCTTAATTGCAATGCCAATGCTTAAAGAATATCAAATCGCCGATGCTGATGCCCATGTATTTGAGCCTCTCAATATGTGGGAACAATATCTAGAACCTGCTTATAAAAGCTTTGCACCTTCAGCAGATATGAAAATAAAGGGCGATCCAATCTATTATAAAGCCTCCAGCGAAGTTGTAGTTCAATGGACTAAACAGGTCAGACAAAGCCATCCAATGGCCAAATTAAATGGTTTTACCAACGAAGTGCATCTGGCAACCATGAAGCAAATGGGGATCGATGTCTCCTTTGTTTATCCAACGGTGGGATTAGCCATCTTATCCGTTGACACGATGGAAGCAAAACTAGCAGGAGCATTTACTCGAGCTTACAACAATTGGCTGCAAGACTTTTGCAGCTACGACCCCAGCAAACTGAAAGCGGTCGGGTTGGTTAATCGTCATTCCCCTGAAGAAATGGTTGCCGAACTCCGTCGAGTTGCTAACTTAGGTTGGAAAGCTGTTTGTATGCGTCCTAATCTAGTAAAAGGGAGGCTATTAAGCGATCCGGCCTACGAACCGTTTTGGAGCGAGTGCGAAGCATTGGGAATTGCGGTGGGTATTCACGAAGGTACTCACAGCCGCTTACCCAGCGCAGGGGCAGATCGCTTTAACACCCGTTTTGCCTTGCGGACTTGTTCTCATCCAATGGAACAGATGATGGCAATGCTGTCTTTAATTGAGGGAGGGGTATTGGAACGCTATCCTAAATTGAAAGTCGGCTTTTTGGAGTCGGGTTGCGGTTGGCTCTTGTACTGGCTGTGGCGTATGGATGAAGAATATGAGTGCCATTATTGGGAAGTTAAAGATAAAGTCAAGATGAAACCTTCAGAATACGTTCGTCGTCAGTGTTTTGTTACATTTGAGCCGTCTGAGAATTACATCGACAAAATAATCGACTATATTGGTAGTGATAATCTGTTATTCGGATCTGACTATCCTCACGTTCACTGGAAGGTGGATGAGGCCAGTACAGAAGTGTTCGACATTAAAAGGGCACTTCTGCAACAACTCAGCCAAGAAACAGTCAAAAAGCTGCTTTGGGATAATCCGGCTCGTTTTTATGGATTAGGATAAGGCAAAACTTGAATTGCTCCCTGTCAATGGAAGCTGTATCTATGAACTCCCCAACTAACTACCAAATTAGCACTTCCATTTATGAAAGTGTTAACTCATTAGTCTATCAGGCATTTTTCAAATCCAATAATCAACCTCTTATTGTTAAAATACTTAAGCAAGATTATCCATCGCCAGAAGAACTGACGAGATACAAACAAGAATATGAAATAGTCCGCAGTTTAGAAAAAAATGGGGTCAAGGGAATAGTTAAAGCTTACGATTTACAACCCTATCAAAATACTTTGGTAATGTTATTAGAAGATTTTGGAGGTAAATCTTTAAAAAACTTGATGGGAAATGGCCAATTTAGCCTCGAAGAGTTTCTCACTATTGCCATAAAGATTACAGAGAGTTTGGGAGCAGTTCACGGGTTGAATATCATTCATAAAGATATTAATCCTGCCAATATTGTTTATAATCCAGAAACACAAGAACTCAAAATTATTGACTTCGGCATTGCCACGGTTTTATCGCGACAAAATCAATCGATTTGCAATCCCGATCGCTTAGAAGGAACTTTAGCCTATATTTCTCCAGAGCAAACCGGAAGGATGAACCGGAAGATCGATTATCGGAGCGACTTTTACTCTTTGGGTATCACATTCTATGAATTGTTGGTCGGAAAACTTCCTTTTGAAACGACCGATCCAATGGAATTGGTACACTCTCATATTGCCAAACAACCAGTCTCGCCTCGGGAGAGAAAGAGCGAAATTCCCCAAGCCATTTCTAAGATTATCATGAAATTAATGGCAAAAATGGCGGAGGAGCGATATCAAAGTGCTTGGGGGTTAAAAGCCGATCTCGAAATCTGTCTCCAAGAGTTACAAACTGACGGTCGGATTTCCGAATTTACTCTAGGTAAAAGAGATACTTCCGATCGATTCCAAATCCCTCAAAAACTTTACGGACGACATGAAGAAGTAGAGCAACTATTAGCGAGTTTTAAACGGGTCAGCGAAGGTGCGACAGAAACAATTCTGGTTGCAGGTTATTCTGGGATTGGTAAGTCGGCTTTAGTCAACGAAATTCATAAACCGATTACCCAGCAAAAAGGATATTTTATTTCGGGAAAATTTGACCAATTTAAACGAGATATTCCTTATGCAGCCCTGATTCAAGCATTCCAAGAATTGGTTAGACAGTTGCTCACAGAAAGCGAAACACACCTACAGCGTTGGCAGCAAAAATTGTTAGCAGCCTTGGGGAGCAACGGCCAAGTCATTGTAGAAGTAATTCCCGAGGTAGGACTGATAATTGGCAAACAGCCAAATGTACCTCAACTGGGAGCTACCGAGTCTCAAAATAGATTTAATTTGGTTTTGCAAAATTTTATTGGGGTGTTTGCTCAAAAGGAACACCCCTTAGTTATGTTTATCGACGATCTCCAATGGGCAGATTCAGCATCTTTGAAATTGCTGGAATTATTGATGACCGATCGCGATCGGCAATATCTCCTGACTATTGGCGCTTATCGAGATAATGAGGTCAGTCCCACTCATCCTTTAATGCAAACTTTTGAACGAATTCAACAGCAAGATGCTAAAATCAACACTTTTATCCTTAAACCTTTGAAGATAGATTGGGTTAACCAATTAATAGCCGACACGCTGAAATGCTCGACAAAAGAGGCGCGACCTTTGGCGGCTCTAACATTCGAGAAAACTCGAGGCAACCCTTTCTTCTTGACTCAGTTACTTCAATCTTTATATGCTGAAAACTTATTATCATTTGCTCCTAGTCGTGATTGTTGGCAATGGGATGTCGAACAAATACAGACAGTGGGGATCACTGATAATGTGATTGACTTAATGATTAGCAAGATTGAAAAACTGGATGAGAATGCCCAAAATACCTTAAAGTTGGCGACCTGTATAGGAAATCGATTTGATTTAGAAGTTCTCTCAGTGGTTAATACTAAATCTCAGTCGGTTACTGTCAAAGAAATATGGCCGGCACTGAACGAAGGTTTAATCATACCTTTGAGCGACGATTATAAAATCCCTCTGCTTTGGGATGGCGAAGACATGCCGAGAGTTTCGCTTTCTCAGCCATCCTCAGCTATTCCTTTCAAATTTTTGCACGACCGGGTGCAACAAGCCGCTTATGCTCTAATTCCTAGCGATCGTAAAAAAGAGGTTCATTTGCAAGTCGGTCAATTGTTGCTGGAGAATATTCAGCAAGAAGCTCTAGAAGAAAACCTAGAAGAAAACCTAGAAGAAAATATATTTGATATTGTTAATCAGTTAAATATTGGTGCAGAATTAATGAGCGATCGCTCTTCACGAGATCGTCTAATTCGGTTAAATCTAATTGCCGGTCGAAAAGCCAAAAATGCTGCAGCTTACGAGCCATCTCTCAAATATTTAGAAATGGGTTTAATGCTCTTGTCATCTGATAGCTGGCAAAATCAATACAAGCTAACTTTAGACCTCCACATCGAAGCCGTGGAAGTGCAATATATCAATACTCAGTTTGAGAAAGCGGAAAATCTGTCGGTTGTTGTCCAACGACAGTCTAGAGATTTACTGGATAGTATCAAGACCTACGAGCTAAAAATTCAGTCTTGTATGGCTAAACTTCAACTTCAATCAGCTATAGAGGTTGCTTTTGAAGCATTAGAAAAACTAGGAATATTTTTACCACAAAAACCAAGTCAACAGAGAATTGAAGAAGAAAAAAAATCTCTAGAATTGCTATTAAAAGATAAGGAGATTAAGGATTTATTTAATTTACCAGATATGAGCGATCCTTATAAACAAGCGTCTGTAAGAATTATCTTGAGTGTAACTGCTGCATCATTTATTACTAGTTCAGAGTTATTTACTATGATTACAATAACTGCTGTCAATCTTTGTATTCAATATGGCAATCCTCCTCAAGCTCCAGGAGTTTATATCTTTTTAGGAATGCTTTTATGTGGTAGTAAAAATAGCATAAATGAAGGATATCAATTTGGTCAACTGGCTTTAAAGCTACTAGATAAATTTAATCCTCGATATTTACAATCTCTAGTACTCCACTACAGCAGTGGATTTATCCGGCATTGGAAAGAACCAGCGAGAAATTCAATCGCAATGATTCAGGACGCAATTCATGTAGGGTTAGATACAGGAGATTTAGAACACGTTAGTTACAATGCTTCAGCATATTGTATTTTTTCCCTATTTACAGGAACTCATCTAGCAGAGATGAGTAAAAAATACGAAGAATATATTAATCTAACAATTAAAATAAAACAACAATATACTGTTTACTACATGAAGAATTGCCAAAGCATCGTCGTAAACTTACTCAATGGATATGAAAGTGTAGTTGTCGGTGAATCTTCGGCTGAAGAAGAGAGTATCTTAGAACAATGGCATACAGTAGGAGCGGTCTGGTTGTTGTTTAGCTGCTATTTAGCCAAAACAATTTCCTCCTATTTTTTTGGAGATTACGAACAGGCAGCCAACAGCAGCAGAGAATGCGAAAAATATGCAGAAAGTTCTGCGGCCTACATCGTTGCAGTCCAGCACAATTTTTACTATTCTTTAGCCTTGCTGGCCAATTGCCATAATTCAATTGCCAATCAAGCACAAGCTCTAGAGAAAGTAGAATCCAATCAAAAAACCATGAAAATGTGGGCAGAAAATTGCCCAGAAAATTTCCAACATAAATACGATTTGGTAGAAGCAGAGAAAGCCTTTGTTTTGCATAAAAATTGGGAAGCACAGGAATTTTACGAACGAGCTATATCTGGCGCGAAGAAAAATCAATATATCCACGAAGAAGCGATCGCCTACGAACGAGGAGCTGAATTCTATCTCGCTATTGGTAGAGAAGAAATTGGCTGGCTTTACATGAAAAATGCTCATTATGCTTATCAACGTTGGGGTGCAATTGCCAAAGTCAAAGACTTAGAAGCAGAATACCCAGAACTTTTCCACTCCTCAAAATCCTCAAAATCCTCAATAGAAACGATCTCCACCCTTTCTGATAGTGCCAATAGTAATAGAGAAGCGCTAGACCTCACTACAGTAATAAAATCTACTAATGCCCTTTCCAGTGAAATTGTTTTAGAAAAATTACTGGCAATTTTAATGAATATTCTTGTTGAAAATGCTGGAGCAGAGCGGGGAATTTTAATTTTACCTCGCAATGAGAATTTATTAGTTGAAGCAACCAAAGAAACTGAATCCGAGAGTATTTCTATATTGCAGTCACTGCCTATCGAGGAGTTTGCTAAACTCTCTTTAAAAATCATCAATTATGTTGCCCGCACTGGTGAAACTGTAGTGTTAAATGATGCGATGAACAATGAAGGAAATTTTATTGACGATCCCTACATTCAAGAATATCAATGTCAATCGATCGCTTGCACTCCTTTAATCAACCAAGGCAAACTTCAAGGTATCGTCTACTTAGAAAATAATCTTACAATTGGGGCATTTACGAAAGAGCGTATGGCACTATTACAAACTCTCTCTGCTCAAGCTGCCATTTCCATCGAAAACGCCCGTCTTTACGAACAACTGGAAGATTACAATCGTACCCTAGAGCAGAAAGTTGAAGAACGAACTGCCGAACTTTCCCAAACTGTCGAAGTCCTGAAGGAAACTCAAGCCGAACTCAAACTCGAAAATGAACTTCTTAAAAGCGACGAAGAAGCGGGCTCCTTCGATTATCAAATTGGTGGTAGTTTAACCGTAAATTCTCCCACCTACGTCGTCCGTTCTGCCGATCGCCATCTCTACCAAGCCATGCGATCGGGAGAATTCTGCTACACGTTCAACGCGAGACAGATGGGGAAATCTAGCCTCATGGTTCGTATTATGAACGGCCTCAAAAAAGACGGTTATCGCTGCATTGCGATCGATCTGACTGCGATCGGCGGCGAAAACACCACCCCTGACCAATGGTATAAAGGCATTGCGGTAGAAATATGGCGCAAATTTGGCTTGCTGAGGAAATTTAAACTCAAACCGTGGTGGAGTGAACTCACCGATATTCCTGCTCCTCAACGTCTCATGCGGTTTATCGAAGAAGTGGTACTCACAGAAGTTAAACAAGAAGACAGCGACGAACCTGCCAAAGTTGTAATTTTTGTCGATGAAATCGACTGTATTTTAAGTTTGAATTTCCCGGTCAATGACTTTTTTGCCCTCATTCGTTCCTGTTACAATCAACGCGCAATCGACTCGAATTATCAGCGTTTAACCTTTGCACTTTTTGGTGCGGCAACCCCTTCTACTTTGATTAACGATCCTCAAAAAACGCCCTTTAATATCGGTCGTCCCATCCATCTCGAAGGTTTTAAAGTCAATGAAGCTCAACCTCTTCTCTATGGATTGACAGTGAATAATCCCCAAACTATCTTAAAAGAAATCATCAATTGGACGGGAGGACAGCCTTTTTTAACCCAAAAAGTCTGCCAATCTATTCGCGATGCTAAATCGGAAATTCCCATTAATGGCGAAGGACAATGGATTGCTAGTTTAGTTCAAGAAAACATCTTGAAAAATTGGGAATCCAAAGACGACCCCGAGCATTTGAAAACCATTCGCGATCGCATCCTCAACAGCGATCGCCGCCAACAACTCCTCGCTCTTTATCAACAAATTTTACAGCCTGAAGACACTCCTGCGACTTACAGCGAACTCGAACAAGAATTACTCTTATCGGGATTGGCGATCGCTCGGGAGGGAATACTCAAAGTGAATAACCACATCTATCATTCAATTTTCAATCGCCATTGGGTGGAGAGACAGTTATCAGTGAACAGTGAACAGTGAACAATCTCAGAAATTAAAGCGTAATGACAATCCTTGCGATCGTTTTCTTCTTTCCGCTAATAGAAAAGCGATCGCTTTCAAAACAAATAATAATCAATGTCCTAAAACTTGATAAACTCGGCGTTGAATAAATATCTCGACTAAATCCCCATTAATTTTGTTTTTCTCTGCTTCTTCTCGCAGAATTTTGAGAACTATATCTACCGGAAGCGGTCGCTTATAGGGACGATCTGCCGCCGTCAGAGCATCATAGATATCTGCAATGCTCATCATTTGCGTTTGAATGGGAATTTCTTCCCCCGTTAACCCCAATGGATAACCCGTCCCGTCCAGCTTTTCATGGTGTCCGTAGGCAATAATGGGAATGTCTTGTAAATGTTTCGTCCAAGGAATCCGCTTGAGGAACTCATAAGAGTGAGTCACATGAGACTCGATCGCTTGTCGTTCTGCTGTCGTTAAGTTTCCGCGAGGGAGTAATAATTGTTCCATTTCTTGGGGAGTTACCAGAGACTTGAGGACACCATCAATATCCAGATAGGAATACTCGGATAGTTCCGTCAGTTCCAGAAAGGCTTCCTCTGAGAGCGCTTCAAATCGTTTGGTTTCTAACGCCTCGGGTTCGTTGATCTCTTCGATAAACTTTAAATAGCGATCGAGCTTTTCTAAGGATTCTTCGAGGCGATCGTCTAATCCTTGCAATTGCTGACAATAGAAACAGTCAGTTGTATTAGCATTATGATAATCGGGATGGTTGACGAGATAGTGAAACTTGGCTTCCGCACACTCCATTTCTAAGGTGCGAACGGCTACCGAAAAACGCTGGCGAATCACTTCTAACTGTTCGGGATAGAGCTTTTTTCGCTTGTTGAGAATAGCCTCGGGGACTCCCACTTTACCAAAATCGTGTAACAAAGCCGCATAGCGAATTTCTTGCATTTGCCGTTCGTCGAAGGACAGCGATCGCAAACGTCCGCTTTGTATTTCCGTCACCTCCTGCGCGAGATGCACCGTTAAAGCCGCCACCCGTTCCGAATGCCCCGAAGTGGTGGGATCCCGCGCTTCAATTGCCTGTACGGAGGCTTTCACGAAACCTTCAAACAGATATTCAATATTTTCTTGGAGAATGTTGCGTTCGATGGAAATTGCCGCTTGAGAAGCCAAAGACCGCACCACTCGTTCTTCCCAATCTGAATAGGGTTGGGTTACCTTTAGGGCATTATCGCGATCGATGCGAATATCGTGGCGCAATTTGCGATTAATCAGTTGTACGACCCCAATAATTTCCCCGTCTGCATCCTGCATGGGTAAGACCAATACCGAACAAGTCCGATAGGAAAAATCGCGATCGAAATTGCGATCGAGTTGATAGGGTAAACCCGGCAGTAAATTATGAGCATCGGGAATGTTTAAGGATTGCCCCGTTAACGCCACGTATCCCGCTAAACTTTTGGGGGTGAGAGGTAGGGTAAACTCTTGAAAGGAAACGGCTGGGAGAGAGTCATTCTGAGCAATTTTAAAGACAAGTTGAGGGATTGAATCCACGCGATCGACTAAAAATAGGCTGCCCGCGTCGCTACAGGTAATTTCACGACTCTTGCTGAGGATCAAAGCCAGCAACTCCTTCAAATCTTGACTTCCTGATAAAGCCGTACCGATCGCCAAGAGATGCTCGATCAAGGAGGCACGTTGGCTGACAATCTGGATAAACTCTTCGCCTTCAAAGGTCAAACTCGGAGACTCGAACGCTGTCATAACTGTTCGGGGGTACTGCACATCTAAAATTCTATTGGCAATTCCTCCTCGAGAGAAGGTTTGCCAAGAGGTCTACGTTATTTAGTCTAGCTCGCATGACTGGGTTTGCCGATTTCAATTACCGATTCCCGATTATCCGTTCCCAAAATTTTCCGAATTCTTTCCCGATATTGGCGATCGCTCGCTGACTCGATTTTTTGATTTTGCAGGACAAAGGGAGGATTTTTGCGAACGGAAAGAAAAAGAAACACAATACTTTACATGCGAATTAATATTATTCTTTGCCCACTAAAATTTGAGAGCGCACTATTCTACATAAAACGCTCTCCAGTAAGTCTTAAAACGGCAATCTCGGTCTGGGTGGCCGAACAGGAAGACTAAAGCCCGGTAGGACAGGAATATCGAGATCGGGATACAAATTCTCTAAAGACTTCTGTAAAGCTGCCGTTCCCGGTAGCGGTAAACTAAATCCTTGAAATAATGCTCCATTGAGAATATCTTCGACATCGCTTTGTAATAATTCTGCTACTTGTCCGAAAACACCGTCGGGAGTAATCGTCAGTTTTTCCCCAGCTTTAATGGTAATTGCTGTAGAAGTTTCTTCTGTTTCTTCTATCTCTTGGGCAATTATTGCTTTATTCCTAAATATTGTTCTCTCTGTCACCTTGCCTACAACTTCTTCTGTTGTTTCAGATTCTGTTTCCGTTGGTTTGACCGTCACTTCTCCTTCTAAAACTTTAACTTGTGTCTCTCCTTCTGCATTGACTTCCATCACGTAAACAGTCCCTTCGACCCCAATTTCAAAGGTTGCGGTACAACCATTCGCGGGACCGCTTGCTAAGAGTAATCCTTGTTGGACTTCGATGCACTGACCGACAATAACGGAAGACTCGGGCCCCAAACGACCCGCCGCCCCGTTGCTGAACAAAAGTGATGTGCTGGATGCTTGGGTGGCAATTTTCTGTTTTAATAAGGCGATCGCCTCCAATTCGGCAGGATCTTCATCAATAAAAACACCATTTTCCTCGGTGTCTTCTTCATTAACAATTTCTTGTACGATCGCTTGATTGATTTGCGCGATCGCAGGGGTTGAATGCAATCCCGAGGACAGAGCAATCCCTAAACTTGCTAACAGTCCTCCAACGATTCGCAGGTTGCGATTTTGGTAAATTTTGAGTTGAATCATAATCTATATATTTGCCTCCGTTTTTTCCGAATCTGGCAACCCGATGAAATTCTCTGAAAAAATAAACTCTGCGATCCTAGCACAAACCGAATATTTTGACCGGATACAAGCGCTGTATTGCTTTACCAAAGCCCTCGAATGGGTGGCAAAGAGGGAGGAGAAACCGGCAAGGATAAAATAGGAAGAGGAGAAGGAGAAGGAGGAGGAGGCGAAAGAAGTTTAAAACCGGGTAATGATGGCAACACAATCCCCGGATACAAGCGCTTTAAAGATCTCTGTAATTTTTTCATTCCGGGAAGTTCCGACTCAAAGTCTTGAAATAAGGCATCTTGCAAAATTTCCTCGACTTCCTCTTGGGGCAATGGGGAAATTTGTCCCAAAATTCCCGCCGGATCGATCGCCAGCTTTTCCCCTTCTCGCAGGATTATCGGGTCGGGAGAATCTGAGGAGAGGAGGTTAATGGCTCCATTTAATACCTTAATTTGGGACTCTCCGCGATCGCTCACTTCTAATAAATAAAACGTGCCTTCTACTCCTATTTCAAACATTACCGTACAGCCATTTGCCGGGCCGCTGACTAACAACAGTCCTTGTTGCACCTCAACGCACTGACCGACGATCGCCGAAGAATAGGAAGCCAAGCGACCTGCCGCCCCATTGTCAAACTCCAAGTCCACCAGAGATTCTTTTGTACTGATTTTTTGTCGAAAAGTAGCGATATCGTTAATTTCTGCTGGAGTTTCATCGATAAAAACGCGATCGCCGTTGAGAATTTCCCGCACTGTCGCTCTCTCAATCTGTGCCAGAACAATGGTTGGACGAAATGCGATCGCGATCGCGAGAAAACTCCCCAAAAATATTCTTTCTAAGCCTTTCCAAACAACAAAATTTCGCTTAATTCGAGCCACGATCTATTTCCTCCTGTTAATAAATTTGGCGACGGATGGGTCGCTATCCCGAAAAATCAAAAAACGATGTTACCATAGCATAAGATTTCAATCGTTAAAAAACAATTTTTTGAGTGCGTACCGATGAGGGGGAAATGGATTTCTCGCAGTGTTATAGTGATGGCGATCGAGGTACTCACGCTCGGACTGAGCTTCGGCAGTATTATTCCCGTTCTCGCTGCTGAAGACCCGGCAACTCTTTTTAATGAAGGGATGACACTCTATCGACAAGAAACTGGATCCGCTTGGCGCGGGGCAATTCTGAAATGGGAAGAAGCCTTGGGAGAATGGGAAAAAATTGGCGATCGCGAAGGCATAACTCTCGCCCTCAATTGGTTGGGATTAATTCACAAAAATCTGGGAGAATTGGATCGCGCTCTCGAAATTTATAACCAAGTTTTACCCCTCTTTCAAGCACTAGAGGATCGCCATTCTCAAGCCAGTACTTTAATGGCGATCGGACAAATTCAAGCAACCTTGGGGGAGTACCAAACCGCGATTGATTATTACGAAAAATCTCTTCCCCTCTGGCGAGAAGTTAACTATCGCACGGGAGAAGCTGCTAATCTTAATAGTATCGGGCGCGTTTACGATCGCTTGGGAGAGAGCGAACAAGCGCTAGAATATTATCAGCAGGTGTTAGCGATCGCTCGAGACGCAGGGAATAAAAAAGGAGAAGCGGCAGCCTTTAACAATTTGGGGTTGGCTTACAGCAATTTACAGAGAAATTCCGAAAGTCTACAGCAATATGACAAAGCATTGCAGATATGGGAAGGTTTGTCAGACGAGCGCAATAAAGCGGGAACCTTGAACAATATCGCTTTTATCTATGCAAAAACCGGAGAGTATAAGAAAGCCCTCCCTCGCTATGAGGAGGCTCTGAAAATTTGGCAAATTATTGGCGATCGCTCTGGGTTAGCCAGCACGCTCAATAACTTGGGGGTTATCTATGCAAACCAAGGAGAGCAAGATCGCGCTCTCTCTTATTACGAGCAAGCCTTATCTCTGCGAATTGCTGTCGGCGATCGCGCCAAAGAAGCCCTCACTCGCTATCGCATCGCCCTCGCTCAAAGAGAACGAGGAAATGCAGAGATATCCCTCGAGCAAATTCAAGCCGCCATTGAGATTGTGGAAAGTCTGCGAAAAAATGTGGGCGATCGCGATCTGCGAACGTCTTTTTTTGCCAGCAAGCAGGACTATTATGAATTTTATATCGATTTATTGATGCAATTACATCGAGAAAATCCTCGAAAAGGCTACGACGGCAAAGCTTTAGAAGTGAGCGAACGAGCGCGATCGCGTTCTCTCCTCGATGTACTGGCAGAAGGAAACGCAGATATCCGCTCGGGGGGCGATCCAGAACTGCTGCAACGAGAGCGCCAACTTCAACGTCAGCTAGATACCCTCGAACAACGTCGCATTAAAATTGCAAGCGGACAATATCCCCTCAACCGACAAATTGATATTAACCGGGAAGTTGAAATCATCCTCAAAGAATACCGCTCGGTACAAAACCTCATTCGCCGCACCAGTCCTCGCTATGCCAATCTCACACAGCCGCAAACCTTGACCCTTGCAGAAATTCAAACTCAAGTTCTCGATCGCGAGACTTTGCTCTTAGAATATTTTATTGGGGAAAAAGTGAGTTATCTTTGGGCTGTTAATTCTGATACTATTGAGAGTTATGCCTTACCGCCGCGAGAGCAAATTGAAGTCGCCGCGAAAAACTTTCGGCGCGGTTTGTTGCGATCGCGTCGCATTTCGGGATTTTCGGAAACGCAACGCACGGCGATCGCACTTTCAGAACTGATTCTGGCTCCTGTAGCCGAGAAATTGCCCAACAAGCGCCTATTAATTGTGAGCGATGGTATCTTACATTTTGTTCCCTTCGCTGCTCTTGCCAAACCCCAATCCAATTCCCCAAATCCTTTACTCAATGTTCCAGAGCAAGAGGCTAATATTTCCCAATATGTCCCTCTGATTGAAAAACATGAAATCGTGCATCTTCCCTCTGCCTCTACTTTAGTTGCCTTGCGTCGAGAAGTTCGAGATCGCCCTACTCCTCCTAAAACCCTCGCCGCGATCGCCGACCCTATTTTTGGCAATAATGATACTCGTATCACCAGTTCGACGCGATCGCTTTCCCTTCCCCCCGATGTAGCGCGGTTTGCCCGAGAAGCAGAATTACTCTTCGATCGTTTACCCTTCACCCGAGAAGAAGTCGAGCAAATTCTCGCTCTCATTCCTCCAGAAGAAAGTCAAAAAGCCTTGGGGTTTCAAGCAACGCGAGACTTTGCCACCAGTCCTCAATTACAAAATTATAAAATCGTTCACTTTGCTACCCACGGATTATTTAACAGCAAAAATCCGCATCTATCAGGTTTGGTATTTTCTCTCGTAGACGATCGCGATCGACCTCTCAACGGTTTTTTGCGCCTTCCTGAAGTCTTTAACCTCCGTTTCCCTGCCGATCTGGTGGTGTTGAGTGCCTGCCAAACGGGACTGGGAGAAAATATTCGCGGCGAAGGCGTGATCGGCTTGACCAGAGGCTTTATGTATGCTGGGGCGGCGCGGGTATTGGTGAGCTTGTGGAGTGTAGACGATCGCGGTACTGCTGAATTAATGATTCGCTTTTATCGGGGAGTTTTAGAGGAAGAATTAGAACCCTCTGCCGCCTTGCGATCGGCTCAATTGCAAATGTGGCAGAGTTCGGAATGGCGAGCGCCGTTCTTTTGGGCTCCGTTTGCGCTACAAGGGGAATGGAACACACTGGAGGAAAAATAAAAATAATGGCGAGCGCCACTTTAGATTGACGATTACCCTCTAAAACCGCGATCGCGTTCCAGATCGTGGATGACTTTTTCGAGATACCACCCTTCTGAATGACCGGGATGCTGAGATTCTTCTGAAGAGATGAGGCGATCGGCAAGCGCTTCATCTCTATTCACAAGAACCAGTAATTGTTCCCGCAACCGATCTTGTGTTGTTGTATTCCATTTGCGGAAGCGAACTTTCGGCTCGGCAAGTTCCTGACCGCGATCGCTCATTTCTTCAACAAAATTTTGTGTTTGTTCAGTGAGCTCTTGAACAGCTTTTCCTGTTTTTTCTACCGCAAAATCTACGGCTCCCAGAGCAAAATAAAAAGTGTTTTTGGTTAATGATTCAAATTCATTCACGATCGGTTTCTCCGGATATAAAACAAATCAAAAAGTATTTGGGCTACATAACTTAAGTATATTGAGTCCGAATTCTGGTGATGGCAATGTCTAACTCTTTTGCATATACAGGTTCTACAAAAGCACCAAAAACAACTCTGCCATAGCGATCGGCAAGGAAAATATGCTCAACTCCTTGAGGATTTTGCCAAACCCGCACGACTGTTGAATCGCTTAATGTAAAAATGGGATAACCTCGTTTAAAATCACGGCTATGTGCCATTTGCATTCCGGGAACATTAATTAAAATATCGATCGCATCTTCTGTGACTTTAGATGTATAATTCGCTCTAGACGTTTCGTCCATCGCTTCATTAACGACTTTGTGCATCGCGTGTCTGGCAGAATGCTTGGCTGCATAGCCTGCAGCATGGATCGCTTCATCGATAATCCGTCTGCCGATGTAATCCCACATTATGCTTCTCCTTAAAAAAGATGTTTCTTGAGGACGTTGGCGTAATCTTGACTCCTTCGTTCGTTTCCTTTATCCTCCGTAATCGATATTCATAACCTACATTTTTGATTCCGATACAAAGGAATGAGAGAGAGGGAGAATATTAAGATAAAATTCTGGTCAATTTCTCCTCATAATACAACATTTTTTTCACTGCTATAAAATACTCGTAATGGATTGGAGATTTTAAGACAGTTTGTAATAATTCTTTACATTAAATGAGGCAAAAAAACTATTCTCAATCGCACACTATCCAATTTAACTCAGTGTATTTCCCTATTTTAATCCAAGCGTTTAAAAGGAGAGTTCGATTGCAACAGCGAACTAAACGCCGTAGTGTTTAAAGGCGGACTAAAATAAGAGCCTTGAATCAAGTCACAATAGTTTTGTTGCAGATAGGCAGCTTCTTCTTTAGTTTCAACTCCCTCTGCCACCACCTTAAGACTGAGATGATGAGACATTTCAATCGTTGCCCGCACGATCGCAGCATTACCGGCATTGAGATCGATCTCCTGAATGAAACAGCGATCGATTTTCAGCGTATCAAACTCAAACTGCTGGAGATATTTGAGAGAAGAATATCCCGTACCAAAATTATCGATCGCAATTTTGACTCCCAAATGACGAAGAGCATCCAATCGGCGTTTGACAATGATAAAATCCTGTTCCAAGGAATTTTCCGTGAGTTCCAATTCTAAATTGTCTGCAGCTAAGGCGCTATCAACCAATATTTTTAAGATCCGTTGGCGCAATTCCACGCGATTAAACTGGCGACTGGAAACATTAACCGCAATAGTTAGAGGACGCTTAAATTCTTGTTGCCAATGTTTGACCTGCCAGCAGGCTCTTTCTAGGAGATATTCCCCAATACTGTCGATCAGCCCCGCATCTTCTGCAAAAGGTAAAAAGCGATCGGGCAGGATAATCCCCTTATCGGGATGTTGCCACCGCACCACTGCTTCGCAGCCCTCAATCGTTTGTGTTGTCACATTGATTTTAGGTTGATAGTAAACCAGAAATTGCTCTTTAGCGATCGCCTCGCGTAATTCTGCTTCTAAAGATAATGTCGGTATTTTAGCCCGGTGTTTAATGGGGCTGTAAAACTCATAGCCATTGCCCTGTTGTTCTTCAACTTGCGCGATCGCAGCTTCCGCACTATACATTAATTGTGCGATATTTTGACCATCTCGCGGGTAGAGAGCAATCCCAGCACTGATGGAGAGAAAGATTTTCTTTTCGTTTAATAAAAATGGCTCGTGGAGGCGATTTTGTAACCCCAGAATCGGCTCGGTTAAATCGCGTTTGTGCGTCACGGGTGGGAAAAGAACAACATATTCGCGATTGTCGATTTGAGCGATAAATTGCTCGGGAAAACTCTCCCTCAGACATTGAGCAAAATTCCGGAGAAGGCGATCGGTTTGTTGATAGCCAAGATCGTGACGAATGGACTCAAAGCGATCGATTCTCACGTTAATGATACCTAGTAACCTTGTTCTTTTCGGTTCTCGATCGTAAGCTTCAACTATTTTCGCAAACTGTTTTCTGAGGGTGAGACGATTGGGCAAACCCGTAATCGGTTCGAGATAGAGGCGCTTGTGCAGTTGTTGGGTAATGTCTTGAATTTGCGCGTCATATTGCTGAGTCAAGTTTTTCTGTTTGGATAACCGGGCTGCAATGGCTTGCAGGAGTTCTTGGGGGGTAAAAGGTTTGGTGAGATAGTCATCTGCCCCGAGTTCCATGCCCTGACGACGATCCGTGCGATCGGCTTTGGCGGTTAAAAAGATAAAAGGCGTAGTTTTAGTGGCTGCTTGCGATCGCAACGCCTGCAAAACTTCATAACCATTCATGTGAGGCATCATCACATCACAAATAATGAGTTCCGGTTGTTCCTTTAAAGCCACTTCGACCCCCATCCGGCCATTATTGGCCGTGAGAATGTCGTGATCCTCTAACTCGAGAATATCAAGGATATTATCTAGTACTTGGGGATCGTCTTCGATAGCCAAAATTCTACTCATGTGCGATATTCTCTCCTACAGTTAAAGGAAGTTCGACAGTGACCGTGGTACCCGACTCTTCTATGCTATCAACCTTAATGGTACCGCGATGTAAATCCACGCATTTTTTGACAATTGCTAAACCCAATCCCGTCCCTTGGATCGTCCCAACATTGTCGGCACGGTGAAAAGACTCAAACAGCCGCTCTCGATCGGCTTGAGGGATACCAATGCCGCGATCGCGAACTTGGAAAACCACTGTTGCGCTTTGATACTGCAAATCCCAGTCTATCGGTCGATCGTCCGGAGAATATTTTAAGGCGTTGGAAAGGAGATTACTCAATATCTGGTGCAGGAGTTTGGGGTCGGCTTCAATATTGGCAGAAACGGGATGAGGGGGATTAACCTGCCAATGAATATGTCGTTGGGGATAGCTGCGTTGAAATTCCTCTTGGAGGGTGGTACAAAAGTCAATTAAATCGAGGGAGGAAGGCTGGAATAAGAGGCGATCCTCGGCAGCGCGATCGACGGTCAAGACATCTTCGAGGAGTTGCGTCATTTGCTCCACCGCCCCTTGAATTCGGCTCAGGTGTTTGGCTTTTTTGGTCTCGGCCAAGCGATCGCCATAGTCCTGCAAAATTCCCGTTGAGGAGGAAATAAGGGCGAGAGGGGTGCGAAACTCATGGGAGGTGGTGGTAATAAAACGGGACTTGAGTTCGCTCAGTTCTTTTTCTTGTTCGAGGAGTTGCGCGATCGCTTCTTCAGCAATTTTTTGTTCGGTAATATCCGTGCGAATTGCCAGATATTGGAACAGGTCGCCTTGTTCGTTGAAAAACGGCACGATGGTCGTACTCACCCAATACTCGCGACCGCTTTTGGCGCGATTTTTAATCTCCCCTCGCCAAACCCGACCTTCTTGGATGGCGTGCCACATCCGCGCAAAAAAGGCTGGGGAATGGTAGCCCGAATTAACAATCTTGTGAGTTTTACCGAGGAGTTCCTCTCGGCTGTATTCAGAAATCTCGCAGAATTTATCATTCACCTCAACGATAACCCCTTGGGGATTGGTAATGGCGATAATAGACGAGCGATCGAGAGCATACTTAATATCCGAGAGGGTTTTCAGGGATTGCTGTAGGGCGTTGGTGCGTTTGATGACTTGGGATTCGAGGGTTTGATTGAGAGTTTGCAGCCGTTGGGTCGCAGATTGCCGCTCGAGTTCGGCGGCGGCTCGGGCGGCAAAAACTCGTAAAAGGGCTTGACGGTGTTCGCGATCGCGAATAGTGCGATCGTCTGCGATCGCTAAAGTGCCGATCGGTTCTTCTCGAGAGTTTAATAGAGCTAAACCCAAATAACTTTCTGGGATAAAGGGCAGGGATTCCGCAAGAAAAGGGTAGTTTTCCCCGAGGCCTTCGGCACAAAAATAACTCCCTTCGGCTAAAGTTTTGCCACAAGGACAGCAATCGGGATTCAAGGGAGGCAGCGATCGCAATTCCTCATCGACCCAACAGCCTAAAATCTCGATCTGGTTGTTCTCGCAGCGAGTGACGATCGCCAGTCGCACCTCGAGGGCGGAAGCCAAATGCTGAACTAACGCGGGAAAAAAGTCTTCCCCCACCACATCAGCAGTTCCCGTAATCAGGCTTCGCAGGGATGTTTCTATCCTTTTCCTCTCG
Organism: Spirulina sp. LEGE 11439; assembly: GCF_059821285.1. Lineage (NCBI taxonomy): Bacteria > Bacillati > Cyanobacteriota > Cyanophyceae > Spirulinales > Spirulinaceae > Spirulina > Spirulina sp. LEGE 11439. Next base: position 5,655 of record NZ_JCAMRX010000062.1, on the reverse strand, counting down.
GCTAAGTCTGCTTGGGCGCGTTGGTAGAGTTCTGATTGCTGAATGGCGATCGCGACTTGGGTGGCTAACCCTTCGAGCAATTCTCCTTCAAAGACTTGCCATTGACGGGCAGAGCCGCATTGATTGGCGCTGAGGAGTCCCCATAAGCGCTGGGAACTTTTGCCCCGAGCATCGGGATCGGTCTCTTGCAGGACAATGGGAACAAGGATTTTCGCCTTAATTTGCAATTCGGCGAGAAGTTCGCGATGGCAAGCGCTCATTTCGGCGGTCGCGACATCATCCACCATCCGCACTCGACCCTGTTGGTAAGCATCAACCCAATCTGGGGCAAAACAGGGATCGTAAACGATTTTGTCTTGCAGCGATCGCCAAGGACCCTCAACATATTCGGCAACGATCCGACCTTGCCAATCGGGGTCGAACTGTAAGATAACAACGCGATCGACCTTTAAGAAAGCCCCCACATTCTCAACCGTGACCTGCAAAATTTCTGGTAAATCCAAAGATTGGCGAATATTGCGAGCGATCTCGGCCATCATGCGCTCTCGTTGGGAAGCCAACTGAATTTGTTGCGTTTGGGTTTGTAAGACTCGAGTGCGCTCGGCCACTTGGACTTCTAGCTCAGTGGTACGCTGTTGGAGCATTTTTCGTTTCTCCTTTTCCAAGCGATCGACTTTTTGCTGGAGGACTTGCACCACATGATAGAGATCGAGGGAACTTAAAGGTTGCAAAATGCTGGTTTGCGTGACAATTCCTTGCAGAATACCCCGTTCGTTAACGATGACAACCCGACGAATGCGTTTATTTTGCAGAAAGCAATGGGCATCCCAGAGGGTTTGGTTGGGCATTAAAGTTAAGAGCGGCGCACTCATCACCTCTGATGCTGCGAGTCGCTCTAGGGGTAATTCTAAAACTTGATATTGCAGAATATCCCACTCGGTGATAATACCGACGGGCAGCGTTCCCTCAGAGTTTTCTCGGACAATAACGATACAGCTAATCCGATACTGAGTCATTTGTCTCGCCAATTGCAAGATCGTCGCCGTTGGGGGAGCGGTGACCACTTCCGAAGACATGACTTCCGAGAGTAATCGCATCCGTAAGAAGTTGGTGGGGTGCAAAACCCAACGCAAGGATTCCGGGGTAATGAGTCCTTGCAGGAGTCCGCGCTTATCCACTACGAGCAAATGACGAGTGCGGTGGCGCTGCATCAATTTAATCACCGCAAAAACATCGGTGAATTCTGTCTCGGTCAAGGCGATCGGATTGGGGGTCATCACCTCGCGCAACGGATAGTTGTCCAGAATATCTGCACGGGCAATCTGTCTGACGATATCCCGTTCGGTGACGATGCCGATAGGACGACCCGCTTCGACCACGATGGCGCAGTGAACTGGAATGGCGGTGGCAGCTTCCGCATCTTCTGTTGCGATCGCACAGGCTCGAGATGCGTTCTGAGTTAATTGTGCCAAGACTTGGGGAAGTGGCATCTCGGGGGGCAAAATCGCCACCTCTCGCTCTAAAATCTCTTCCAGTTGAGGTAGATAAATATTTGCGTTCGCAGCAACAGAAGCATCCATAGTTAATTTACTCGGTTCTCATCGGCAGCTTGGGTGAATGGTGGAATTTAGACAGAAACCCGATGGACTGGAACGGCCAGAGGTAAGGTGATGGTGAAAATGGCACCTTGAGGGGAATTGTCTCGAACGGATAACTCTCCTCCGTGAGCCTCTGCGACCATTTTACAAAAAGCCAAACCTAAGCCGAGTTGACAAACTCCCTGAATTGAGGTGCCGATATTATATTTTTGAAAAATTTGCTGGCGCACTTCTTCTTCGACCCCCATGCCGCGATCGATCACGTGAATTCCGATCTTTCCTGCGACATTGGCACTCGTTTCGACATCGGCTTCAATGCGGACGGTAATCGTTGTTTCGTTGAACGAGAACTTAACGGCATTAGAGATGAGATTATCAATTAAACGACGCAAGAGCTTGGGATCCGCTACGAGGGTGAGATTCGACTCGGGGGCATCCAATTCAAGGCGAATGGTTTTGCGCTGGGCCAAAATTTCCCACGTCTCTAAAATTTCTTGCAGGAAAGGGCGAAGTTCGAGAGATTGGCTGTCCAATTGCAGATGACCGGCCTCAAACTTTGACATTACCAGCAAGTCGTCAGTCATGTTTAAGAGTCGTTTTTGCGCGGTGTCAATGTTGCTCACCTGACGCAATTGTCGGGGTTGCAGATCCGTGCGTTTGAGGAGTTCGCAGCCAATCAAAATGGAATGGAGGGGATTACGAAAATCGTGGACGATCATGCTGGCCATGTCTTCTCGCAGTTGCGCGATCGCGGACTGAATATCGAGCGCGTCTTTAAGCTTATCTTGTTGCTTCTTGATGCGTAAAAGCGATCGCACTCGTGCCTTAAGCTCGATTCCGTTAACGGGTTTGCTGAGAAAATCATCGGCTCCCGCTTCCAAACAGGCGGCCATATCTTCTTTTGCATCGAGAGCCGTCACCATCAAAATAGGAATGTGACGGGTTCTCTCTTGTTCCTTCAACTGCCGACAGACTTCAATCCCATTGAGATCTGGCATCATGACATCCAACAAAATTAAGTCGGGTAAATGGTTCTGAAGCCAGTCTAAGGCCTCGATTCCACTCTCGAGGGCGGTGAGGGCATAGTCTTCGGTAAATAAGAGAGCTTCTATGACGTAGAAGTTAGCGGGGTCATCATCGACAACAAGTATGGAGTAAGACATCGGTGGTTACAGAATCGAGCGTTGACAAAAAACAGTGACAAAAAACAGTGACAAAAAAACAGTAAATCTAATTTATTGGGGAGGAGGGGCGGGTTCTGAGGATTTTTCAGACACCAAAACATCGTGAATAACGTGGGTCAATCGCTCTAGGTTGACGGGTTTGGTGATGTAATCGTCAAGGCCGGCTTCTTTACATTTTTCGCGATCGCCCGGCATGGCGAGGGCGGTCAGGGCAATAATGGGAACATCGGCCGTTTCTCGGTCGGAGCGAATCCAACGGGTCGCTTCTAAACCATCCATACGGGGCATATGAATATCCATTAAAATTAACTGCGGTTTTTTCTCCTTGGCTAAGCTCACGGCTTCTAAGCCATTTTTGGCAAAAACTAATTTGTAGCCTTTAAAGGTCAAATAGTCCGCCAACATCATGACGTTATTTTCATTATCTTCGGCAATTAAAATCAGGTATTCTCCTGGCGGAGGATGAGGGGCTTCGACTGGGGGAGCCGTGGCTAAAATCGATTCGGGCAGAACCTCGATCGCATTGCTTAAGCGTCCATCTCGAACCGGGGCGAGCTTGTCGGGATTGCGCCAAGGAAGGACGACGGTAAAACAACTCCCTTTGCCGACTTCACTTTCTACGGCGATGGAGCCGCCATGCAGTTCCACCAATCGCCTCACTAATGCCAGTCCCAACCCGGTTCCTTCATAGCGACGGGATAAGGTACTTTCGATCTGTACGAAGGATTCAAAGAGCTTATCCATATCTTCGCGGGCGATGCCGATCCCTGTATCTCGAACAGAGATTCGCAGCACCTGCTCCGCGCGATCGCCCAGAGCCGTCACCGTTATTTTGCCTCCTTCGGGGGTAAATTTAATGGCATTATTGAGTAAATTTAACAGCACTTGACGGATGCGCCGCTCATCTACCTCAAAGACATTGGGAATCGCCTCGACTTGTAGGGTTAACTCGAGTTGTTTTTCTTCGGCGAGACGGCGAATGAGATCCAAACAGGTTTGGCACAAAATTGAAACGGGAAGGGGTACGATTTGTAATTCTTCTTTTCCCGATTCAATTTTGGCTAAATCTAAAATGTCGTTGATGAGAGAGAGTAAATGCTGTCCGCTTTTGAGAATGCGTTCGAGGGAAATTTCTTGGCGTTCCGTTAAGGGTCCGTAAACCTTCTCCATTAACGCCTGAGAGAGTCCTAAAACGGCATTGAGAGGGGTTCGCAATTCGTGACTCATATTGGAGAGGAATTCATCCTTGAGTCGAGTCGCCCGCGCTAATTCGGCATTGGTGAAAGCGAGGGTGCGATTGCGCTCTTGCAGTCCTTCGAGGGTTTCTTGCAGGCGAGCGGCCATTTTGTTAAAGGAGTTGGTGAGTCGTCCTACTTCATCATCGCGATTCCCGTTTTGCATTTCAACGCGCTGCTCTAAATTCCCATCGGCGAGGTCTTGAGCGACGGAGACCAAGCGATCGAGAGGGTGTCGCACCTGACGGTTAAAGAGAATCACCGTTACAGCAGCTAATACACCGCTCACCGCGATCGCTGTCAACAGACTCCAACCCGCATTTCTATAGAGTTGCTGCCTCACATTGGCCAAGGAATAGCCTAAGATAACATTGCCCAAGAATGTTTCTCCCGAGACGATGGGTTTTTCGACGATAACGATGGAGGAGTTGGCATCGATCGCCTCGATAAGTTGGAGCATCGCGTCGTTATCCAAACTTTCTCGATCGAGATCGATCTCCTGTATTTCTAGGGTTTGAGCGATAATGGGATGTTTGCGATCGAGGAATCGGGTTAAGGGATTCCCATGACGATCGAGAACGACACTGTAGACAAAATCGCGATCGCGTCCGGACTGGCGCATCAGCACTTCCAGTGCCAGAAAATCCATATCCAGCAAGGCTTCGGGTGTTACCGCGCTCAAAAACCGCGTTTGCCGCTCTGCTTTTTGTTCGAGTACGTTCAATCCTCGATTGAAATTATTCCGAGCTTGGATTAAACCCAAAACAACTTGGGTACTCACTAAGATGCCGCAAGCAATACTGAGGTAGCGAAAGGCAATACTTTGACGGAGAGATTTGAATCGAGGCAACAAAGAAGACATGGCGGAGGAAGATAAATTTTTGCGGGGGAGAAATTGGCGATCGCAAACTCAATCTCATGCAAATTTTAAGAGAGACTTAAAATTATGTCACTCTGTATCCCAACTTTTGAGCTTCAGGGTTTCTACGAGGCGATCGATAGCGTCGTAGCTGACCGTGGGGACAAAACTCGAGACGCGTGCGGGCTTTAAACTCGGATGATCTGAGGGAATATTCAGCAGTACTTCTTGCACGCGATCGATCAGTTCGCGATCGGTTTGCGGTAACGCCGCGATCGGCCATTCTGGGTAGAGTGCTGTTGTGTGAGTATAGAGAAATTCATCCTCGACGGGAGCGAGAACGCGCAATGTGTTGACGTTGGGAATTAATTCCTTATTCACCATTTTTTCGAGTTGTCCCGTGCGGATAAAACCCGCGTCAATGGTGTCGTTAATGATGGCTAAAACAATACTGTCTTGGGATTTATTCTCGACAAAACTCGCAAAGTCCACTTCAGGTTTGATGCCATTTTGACGCAAGTGATAAATTTGAAAGACACAACCCGCCGCCGCCGTTTGAAAATTCACGCAAGCGACCCGTTTCCCTCGCAAATCATCGAGGGTTTTAATCTCGCTGTCAGCTCGGACAACAATCAATCCGCTAAACTTCGGTCCTGTCTTGGGACGACTATGAGTCACTAAAAACTCGGTATCGTAAAGACGGCGAATCTGCACGGCGGCTAAGGGATTATTGGTAGTAAAGTCCAAATTCCCTGCCTCGACCTCGGTAAATTGACTCT
>NZ_JCAMRX010000099.1:0-5692 GCF_059821285.1 Spirulina sp. LEGE 11439 | reverse complement strand
GTAGCAAGTAATTATGAAAAACTTGTGAAGGGCTATCCAGAGACAGAGAACTGTGAGAGGGTTTCAGCCCAACGATCGTTACCAAGAGCGATCGGCAAATTGCTTTATTTCACTACGATGAGAACCTTTTAACTTTGATTGGTCGCCTTGGGGAATTTCCATGAGCAACGAGGAATGCGATCGCACAATTTTTCTTTTCTTCTTTTTGCAAAGAAAAATTTACGTAGATTTTATTGTAAATTCACCAATTTTTTACAATCATGGCGACATTTTTGTTAAGAATGCGTAATATACTGAGATACAAGCTCTTAAATTTCTCTCAAACAAGGAATCATGCCAATGAACTTTTGGCGCTTTCTTCCCTATTTTACTCCCCTAACAATTTTATTAATCGCATGGGGAATCTCTGTCCCCGTCATGGCTCAATCTCTCTCTCCTGAAGTCAATGGGACGGGAACTCTAGTTAATACTGACGGGCAGAAATTTAATATTGAAGGAGGAACTTTATCGGGAGATGGAGAGAATTTATTTCACAGTTTTGAGCAGTTTGGACTGAGTGCGGGACAGATTGCTAATTTCCTTTCTGCACCCAAGATTCAAAATATTCTCGGTCGCGTTGTCGGTGGCGATCCCTCGATTATTAACGGTTTAATTCAAGTCACAGGAGGCAACTCAAATTTATTTTTGATGAACCCCGCAGGCATCGTTTTTGGGGCAAATGCGAGTTTAAATGTACCGGGAGATTTTACCGCAACCACAGCAACAGGGATTGGGTTTGGGGATAATTTTTTTAATGCTTGGGGAGAAAATGATTATTCAGCTTTAATAGGAAATCCCAATCAATTTGCTTTCGATTTGTCCCAACCGGGTTCGATAATTAATGCCGGCAATTTGCATGTTACGGGAGGAGATTTAACAGTATTGGGAGGTAGCATTCTCAACACCGGAACAATAGCAGCATCGGGAGGAAATATCAATATTGCCGCAGTACCGGGAACGAGTTTGGTGCGAATTTCACAAGCAGGGACGATCTTAACCCTAGAATTGCCGAGCGATCGCATCACTTCTGATTTTTCCCCGTTAGATATTCCCGCATTACTCACCACTCCAACAGTCCAAGGTGCAACGCAAATAACAGCAGCAGAGATTGAAAATGCAGAATTGCCTCTCAATATTGGGGATATTTCCATTGCGGGGAGAATTCAGGGAGAAACGGTCAATTTAGCAGCCGCCAACCGAGTGCGAGTTACCTCTTCAGAAACGCCTTGGGTGAAAACAGGAGATGGCGAATATAGCGCCCCAACCGTAACATTATTTTCTGAAGATTTAAGCGCACCCGTAGATTATGTTTTTATTGACACGAATATCGGCGACTATCAAAGTTTGCTCTATGGGGGGAAAGCGGGGACGGTTTCAGTCATCGTGACTCCTGAAGAAAATGGGATTGCTAAGGTTGCAGAAGTTCTGTCTCATGCAAGATCAGTGGAAGAAGTACACATTGTTGCTGAAGGAGATACGGGAAATTTTTGGTTGGGTCAAGATTTTGTCAGTGCTGAAAATATAAACCAATATCGGGAGCAATTACAGGCTTGGGGCGGATCTTTAAGCGAGAATGCAGATATTTTACTCTATAGTTGCTTGACTGCTTTGGGCATGACTGGAGAAGCGTTTATTAATACCATTGCTGCCGAAACTGGGGCAGATGTAGCAGCATCAACCACCGTAACAGGACACGCTAACTATAACGGGGATTGGGTACTGGAATATCAAACCGGAGCGATCGCGGCCAGTCTTCCGTTTGCAGGAGGTGTTACAGAAAATTGGGATGGGAAATTAGCCACCTTAACCGTGACCAATTTACTCGATAGCGGGGCGAATTCTTTGCGCGATCGCTTTGACTCAGCCAATGCAGGCGATCGCATTGTCTTCAGCCTATCGGGTACAATCCAATTGGCCAGTAAAATCCGGTGGAGAAAAGAAGATTTAACCCTTGATGGCTCGGGACAAAATATCATGCTGGACGGGATGGGAAACAACCGAATTTTCAGGATTAGCGCCAATAATGCCACCATTGAGAATGTCACCATTGAGAATGGCTCGGCATCAAACCGAGGCGGTGGGATTCGTCATACCAAATCAGGAACCCTAACCCTAGAAAATACAACAGTTCGTAACAATATTTCCGGAGCTGACGGGGGGGGAATTTTTTCCAATGGCCTCGTTGCCATAACCAATAGTACGGTGAGCCAAAATACAGCTCACGATAAAGGCGGCGGCATTCATGCCGATTCTGTGACAATTACGAATGGTACGATTGCCAATAACTCAGCCAATAATAACGGCGGTGGCATTTCGGTTAGTGGGAATGCAACGATTGCCAGTAACAGCCGGATTGAAAATAATTTTGCCAATGGTAATGGGGGAGGCATTCGCGCCGATTCCGTCACACTGAACAATAGCGCGATCGCTAGCAACTCAGCCAGCGATGACGGCGGAGGGATTTTTGTCGATAAAGATGCGAACATTACCAATAATAGTCGGATCGAAAATAATCTTGCGGGCGACGATGGCGGAGGGATTTTTGTCGATAGAGATGCAACAGTAGACAATAGCACGATTTCCGGCAACTCAGCCAATCGGGACGGCGGAGGGATTTTTGTCGATAGAGATGCAACAGTAGACAATAGCACGATTTCCGGCAACTCAGCCAATCGGGACGGCGGAGGGATTTTTGTCGATAGAGATGCAAGAGTGGACAATAGCACGATTTTTGGCAACTCAGCCAATCGGGACGGTGGAGGGATTTTTGTCGATAGCGATGCGAGTATTACCAATAACAGTCGGATCGAAAATAATCTTGCAGGTAACAATGGAGGCGGTCTTCATACCAATAACAATGCAGAGGTAGAAAATAGCACAATTTCCAGTAACTCAGCCAATCACAATGGCGGAGGACTTCGTGTCAATGGCAATGCAACAGTGAATAATAGCGCGATTTCCAGTAACTCAGCTAATAATGACGGTGGAGGGATTTGGGTTGATGGCGATGCGAGTATTACCAATAACAGTCGGATCGAAAATAATCTCGCAGGTAACAATGGAGGCGGTCTTCGTACCAATAGCAATGCAGAGGTAGAAAATAGCACGATCTCAGGCAACTCAGCTAATCGGAACGGTGGAGGGATTTGGGTTGATGGCGATGCAGAGGTAGAAAATAGCACGATTTCCGGCAACTCAGCTAATGATGATGGTGGGGGAATTTTCGTTGATGGCAATGCAAATGTTACCAAGAACAGTCGGATTGAAAATAATCGAGCTGGTGATGATGGTGGAGGGATTCGTGCTGATTCTGCAACAGTGAAAAAGAGTACGATCGCGGGCAATTCAGCTAATGATACAGGGGGAGGGATTTTTATTACTGGTGATGCAACGATAACAAGAAGTGCGATCGCAGGCAACTCAGCCAATGGCGATGGAGGCGGGATTTTTGTTTCTGGTGACGTAACTGTCACCAAGAACAGCCAGATCGAAACTAATTTTGCTGGTGATGATGGAGGGGGCATTTTTGTCGATGGCGATGCGAACATTACCAATAGTACGATCGCACAAAATACTGCTAATCATAAAGGCGGTGGCATTAACGCCGATTTTGCAACGGTGGACAATAGCACGATCGCCAACAACTCAGCCGGCAATGATGGGGGAGGGCTTTTTGTTTCTGACGATGTCACCGTTACCAATAACAGTCGGATTGAAAATAATTTAGCCAACGATAATGGAGGAGGGATTCGTGCCGATAATGCAGAGATAACCGATAGCACGATCGCGAGCAATACCGCTCGAGGAGGCGATGGCGGCGGCGTTTTTACATGGGAAAATGCAACTATTGTCAATAGTACGATCTCCGAGAATTCGGCAGGCAATCGCGGCGGCGGGATTTTGGCAAGAGAATGGGCAACGGTGAATGATAGCACTATTGTCGATAATCAAGCAAGAGGCAACGGCGGCGGCGTTCGCGGACGGAATGTAACCATCGCCAACAGTCAAATCGATCGCAATTCTACCTTCAATAACGGTGGTGGAATTTGGACTAATGATAGCGCTTCGATTTCCCATAGTACAGTAATCGGCAATTCGGCGGGCAGTCGCGGTGGTGGCATTTTTGCTGACGGACCCGTGACAATCATGAATAGCATCATTCGAGACAATATCTCTGGCAAAGGTGATAGCGACTTTTCTGTCGATGGTACGGTGACGGAACTTGAAACAACAGAAAGCGAAGACACGACAAACAAGATAATTCCCCGCGATATCAGGCTTGCGAGAACGACTCTCGCAGCCGAGATCGTCGCTGATGGTATCGAATCCGAGAACGACGGAGGTATTGTTGCCGATGACAGCCTCGATCGCATCGAAGAAGAAAAAGAAACCGCAGAAAATATTCGTGCAACTCTGAAAACGATCGCCGCAGAAACAGGAACGCGATCGGTGATCGTTTATGTAGTCTCTTTACCCGAACAGTTAGAATTACTGGTGGTCACCCCAGAAGAAGGCATCATTCGCAAAGTCGTTCCCGAAGCCAATGCCAACCGGATTCGAGAAACCGTCAAGCAAATGCGTCGCACTATCACTAACGTTCGCCGTCCCAATGCTTACCTCGAACCCGCCCAACAATTGTATCACTGGCTCATTGCACCTATCGAATCGGAATTAAGCGATCGCAATATCGATACCCTTGCCTTCAGTTTGGATGCAGGGCTGCGAACCGTCCCTCTTGCCGCCTTACACGACGGAGAACAATTCCTCATCGAGAAATATAGTTTGGGCATGATTCCCAGTGTCAGCCTTACCAATACCAATTATCGTCCCTCGCAAAATACGCAGGTTTTGGCGATGGGAGCTTCCCAATTTAGCGACCAAGAACCGCTACCCGCCGTTCCCCTTGAATTATCTCTGATTGCCGAACAAGCTGAAGGGAAGACTTTTCTCAATCAAGATTTTACCTTCAACAACCTCAAAGCCAATTCCCAAGGCGGAGAGCGTCAAATCCTACACCTTGCCACCCATGCAGATTTCCGACCCGGTGAGGCAGAGAACGCATATATCCAACTCTGGGATGAAAAGTTAGCATTCGATCGCCTGCGAGAATTGGGTTGGGATCAAGAATCTCCCCTCGAATTGCTGGTATTGAGTGGCTGTCGCACGGCGTTGGGGGATTCAGATGCAGAATTGGGATTTGCAGGTTTAGCGGTGAATACGGGAGCAAAATCGGTGTTAGCGAGTTTGTGGTATGTCTCTGATGGCGGCACGTTAGATTTAATGGGAGACTTCTATCACCATCTCACCGATCCCTCGGTGACCATTAAAGCCGAAGCCTTACGACGGGCGCAAATTGCGATGATTCGCGGAGAGCGTCAGAATGGGCAAGTTTGGCAGGATATCACGCGCTTTCCTCATCTCTCCCCAGCCAGCCAGTCATTTTTAGACAAATTTGGCGATCGCAATCTTTCCCATCCCTACTATTGGAGTGCTTTTACTCTCGTAGGCAGCCCTTGGTAATTCAGTTATCAGTAAACAGTTATCAGTTTTGTCAGGATCGGCACTAACGATAACGTCAGTTCGGGATAAGGAAAGGAGCTTGAGGGGTGACAAGCAAGCTATAAAGCAGATTGGATAAGGGTTAGAGCGTGCA
>NZ_JCAMRX010000061.1:0-35273 GCF_059821285.1 Spirulina sp. LEGE 11439 | reverse complement strand
ACAAAGACGCGCTTTGTTGAGTTTGTACTGTTGTAGTCATTTTTATGATTATTGCTTGGTTATGATATTGCAGGATTTTTTCACCTGCTTGAGTAGATACTAACGAATATATTTCGTTTTGTAAAGGGAATCGCAAAAATTCTTTAACAATAAAGTGGGAATTCCCGATCCTTGGGAGGTTGGGGCGCTTTACATTAGCCCGGCGGCCAATTCATTGGGCGATCGCCCAAAATATGCAGGTGCAAATGATCTACAGTTTGCCCGCCATCAGTACCATCATTAATGACCACGCGATAGCCGTTCTTCAATCCGGCTTGTTCCGCAACTTGCTTGACCTTAAGCAGCAAATGCCCCATCAACGCATGGTCATCTGAGACGGCCTCAGAAAGTCGAGGAATGGGTTTTTTGGGGATGAGGAGAATATGAGTAGGCGCTTGGGGGGTAATATCCTTGAAGGCCAGACAAAGATCGTCCTCATAAACAATATCGGCGGGAATCTCTTTGCGGATGATTTTGCCAAAAATAGTGTCGCTCATGGCTTTGGGTAAAGGAGAATGGGAAATCGGTAAGGGACGGTTGGCCGATCGTACCGATCGCTTTTATTTTCTCAAGAAAGCGATCGCCTCGGCAACGATCGATAACCCAGTAAAATACTTTATGCAATTGTGTTAACGCAAAAATTATGCTGGCTAGGGTTTGGAGTGCGTCTCTCGTAGGAATCGATGCGGTTAAGGTCGGGGTTGAGGTCGATGTATCGGGAGGATTGCCCAAGGTTATTGTTGTCGGTTTACCCGATGCCGCTATTCAAGAATCCCGAGAGCGAGTAAAAGCCGCCCTCAAAAATTCGGGACTCATTTTTCCCCTGCGACCTATTCTCATTAACCTGACTCCAGCAGATTTACGGAAAGAGGGGCCGAGTTTCGATTTACCGATCGCCGTGGGAGTTCTTGCGGCTTCCGAACAAATCGACCCGCAATTATTGGGGGATTATTTATTTTTAGGCGAATTGTCTTTAGATGGTAGTTTGCGATCGGTCGCCGGAGTTTTACCAATTGCTGCCGCCGCAAAACGGATGGGGATAACAGGTTTAATTGTTCCTGAAAATAATATTCGCGAAGCCGCCGTCGTGGAGGGGTTAAAGGTCTATGGCTTCAAACACTTATCTCAAGTTGCCAGTTTTCTCTGCCAACCGGAAGATTACCCGCCCGTAGAATTTAATATTAAAGCTGAATTTAAACGCCAAAAAATTGGGATTGCAGACTTAAAAGAGGTTAAAGGGCAAAATCACGCCCGCCGTGCCTTAGAAATCTCGGCAGCAGGAGGTCACAACCTCATCCTCGTGGGTCCTCCCGGTAGCGGAAAAACCATGTTAGCCCGTCGCTTGCCGGGGATCATGCCTTCTTTATCTTTTGGAGAAGCCTTAGAAGTATCTCAAATTCATTCTGTTGCTGGTTTATTGAAGAATAAAGGCACTTTAATCGAAGAACGACCCTTTCGCGGACCTCATCATTCTGCATCGGGACCTTCGTTAGTGGGAGGCGGAAGCATTCCTCGTCCGGGGGAAATTTCTTTGGCACATCGAGGAGTCTTATTTCTCGACGAATTAACTGAATTTAAACGCAATGTTTTAGAGTTTTTGCGACAACCTTTGGAAGACGGTTGCGTTACGATTTCTCGTACTCGTCAATCGGTGATGTTTCCAGCCCAATTTACCTTAGTTGCCAGTACAAATCCTTGCCCTTGCGGTTATTATGGTGACTCGCTCCAGCCTTGTACTTGTTCTCCTCGTCAACGCGAAAACTACTGGGCAAAATTATCGGGACCTTTAATGGATCGCATTGATTTACAAGTGGCGGTGAATCGTTTGAAGCCTGAAGAAATGACGCGACAGGCAAATGGAGAGCCTTCGGAGTCAATTCGAGAACGGGTTGAAATTGCTCGCGATCGCGCCCGTCAACGCTTTGGCAACGATACCAGTACTCGTTGCAATGCGGAAATGAAAAGTCACCATCTACAACAGTTTTGCGCTTTAGATGATGCCAGCCGCAATTTATTAGAAATGGCGATTCGCAAATTAGGGCTTTCTGCTCGGGCAATGGATCGCATTCTCAAGGTATCCCGCACGATCGCAGATTTAGCAGGAGAGGACAAAATTATATCTCAGCACGTTGCCGAGGCAATTCAGTATCGCACTCTCGATCGCCTGCAATAAATGCTTGAAAAGTTTGTTAAGACTGGGTAGCTAACAGATTATCTTCCCTTTAAAACTGTGGAAAACTCTTGGAAATCTGTGGAAAAAGCAACAATATTGTGGATAACTTACCGGGAGACTGGGGAATTTAATAAGTAATGCGATCGCTCTCATAACTCGGCGGTTCGACATGGATGAGAATGCGGGCGGGAGCAAAGCGGGCTTGCAAACGCGCTTCGACTTCTTCGGTAATTTGATGGGCGGTTTCCACATCGGAAGCATCGACAATTAAGTGCATTTCGACAAAAATTTGTCTGCCTAAAACCCCTCGAGAGGCGATCGCGTGACAATTAATGACTCCCGGTACGCTAGTGGCGATCTCATAAATAATTTCCGGCGCGATCGCCATGCGATCGACCAACCACGGCAAATTCTCTTTCAACACTTCCCAGCCGCTCCAAAAGACCAACAAGGCAACGGGAAACGATAAACCCACATCTAACCATTGTAATTGCGGCCAGCCCCATAAATTTCCTTGCCAAACGCCAAATAAGCCCGCTAAAACTGCGATCGTCACCCAAATATCGCTCATGGTGTGTTTGGCATCGGCAATGAGAATGGGACTGCCGACACGCCGGCCTACGCTACGTTCGTAAAAGGCGACAAAAATATTAATGCCTAACACAATGAGTAAAAATCCCAATTCTATTGCCGATATTTGGATCGGTGTTAATTCTCCAAACAAGCGAGCGATCGCATTTTGCAGAATTTCAAAACAGGCAATTCCTAAAAACGCTGCAATTCCCAAGGCTCCCAGTGCCTCAAATTTTTGGTGTCCGTAAGGATGATCGCGATCGGGATGCGGGGAAGAAAAATTACTGGCGACCAGTCCTAATATATTATTGGCGCTATCGGTGACGCTATGGAGGGCATCGGCTTGCAAGCTCAGAGAACCCGTCATAAAGCCAACTCCTGCTTTGAGACTCATCACGGTGAGGTTGAGGCCTAACGTTAGGAGTAAAACTCTACGAATTTCTGCACGGTTATCTTTAAGCACGGATAGCCAATGAAATAATGAGCAATTAATCAGTAACAGAGCGGCTTTTGTTTATTTTTATTAAGGAGAAAGGAAAGGCGATCGTTTTCTGATAAGTTTTCCAAGGGAGTACGAGAATAACACTCAGAAAATAACGCCAGACTCTCCATTTCCTGCTTCCTATTATTTGCCAATGAGCCAACTCACCCTCAATTTAACTCAAGGTGCTGTTACCTTCAAATTTACGCCGGATTCTGCGAAGGCTCTCAAGGCAGAAATTCACCAACTCATGCAAACCCTAAAAACGATCGCGTCAGAAAGGACGACAGGCACAAAAAAACCATCCCCTCAAACCAATATGGAATATCGTTATGCGGGGGATGTTTTTCTGGAAGTATTCTGCAATCCTAATATTTATGCCACACCTTTTGCGGCCAAAGTTCTCATTACCGTACGAGACGAGCGCCTTCGTCTCACGACGGAAGCAGAACTCACTCAATTGGTTGAAGATATCAACTCATACTTGGAGCAGGTTGGTTGAGTATCTAACAAAAATCACCCAGAAAAATTAATTAAAAAAATTAACTAGAAATATGAATTAGTCATTTTCCCAAGTTTCCGAACCAATCAAGTCGCTAATGCGATCGCGAAGCAAATATTCGCATTTCTCTAACTCGCATTCGACATAAATCCATTCACGAGCGGGAATGTGTTGGCAAAGGACATAAATGGGTTGTTGGCGGCTCACCACTCCTCTATCCACTAATTCCCTGGCTTCATCTTGCAGAAGTTCAATGGAATAGTGAAAGGCTGAAGGGGTAGACGGAAGAGTGGAGGGGGCAGATGTTAAAGTTTGAACAGTCATAATTCACCTACTAAGCGAGCCTTTTTATTATTGATGTCGAGCAATCCCGATTGGGATAACCGCACCTAATTCAGTATAAAGAGTTACAGTTCTCTCGTACAACCAGATAAGAATTCCAAAACTGGATTACGATCGGCATAAGCTCGGCATGAGAGGAAAGGAAGAAGGGAGAATGATGAGCAAAGCTGCCTTTGCTGTATTTCTCAAAGTCTGGAAAAGGGATAAATTCTCTCGACAAAAGATTAATAGAAGTTATATAAAAGCCTCTTGCCGAACATTGTCCCTTGTCTTATATCCCAATAGACAATCCCACACAATTCTTTGCGCGGTGGGCATTTGTCCGTAAGCAAACGTCCAAGGAAGGATGGAGTTTAGGGTTGGCAACAACCACTCGATGGTATAAGGACTACCGTATAGGGCAAGAGCCTTGACTTTACCGCTTCTTAACAAACTCTTAAGTACTGATTTAGATTGAGGGGTCAAACTCGCACTACCGCGAAAGGGATTTCCGCGCAGGAACAGTTGCAAGGTCATTGAGGAGTAATTGAGCAATTGTTGCAAGTCTTGAGGTTCTAAAAGTTGTAATTTATAACCTAACTGTTGAGGAATGGTAATGGCAGAGGTATGGAGGCCGAGAAAGTCATTATTGAGAAAGTTGGGGGCGATAATGGCGTTAATGCCTTCATGGGGAATAGAGGGAGGACGAAAGGGCAACTCCCCTCCTGTTTGCATTGATTCTTTGAGGATGGTCTCGACGGTTTGGCGATCGCAAATCTGTGCGAATTGGCAAGGATCAAAGGATAGGGAGATCGAAGCATCTTTTTCCTTTCGTGCATTGTCTTGAAGACTCGGATCGAATTTTGGGCTCATTTTTTCTTTGGCCTTGCGAATGCGATCGACCGAGGCGAGAATGCGATCGCGAGAAATGCGACCGGTTTGGATGGCGCGATCGATCGCTGCGATTGTCCGTTGGGGATCGGCAGGCATTAATAAGATATCGGCCCCAGCTTCGATCGCCCGCAAGCAAACTTCTTCAGGATCGGCAAAATTGGCAACCCCAGCCATGACCAACGCATCCGTGACAATTAATCCCTCAAACCCCATTTTTTCGCGCAATTGCTCCGTGAGAATACGATAGGAGAGGGTGGCCGGAACATCGCCATCCCAAGCCAAAACTTGCAAATGAGCGGTCATCACGCTATCGACCCCTGCCGCGATCGCACCTCGAAAGGGAACGAGTTCTACGTCCTGCAAGCGAGTTTCAGAATGAGCGATCGCCGGTAAATCCAAATGAGAATCTGTCGCCGTATCTCCATGGCCGGGAAAATGTTTGGCTGTTGTTAAAACGGGATAGTGCTGACATCCTGTAAGAAAACTTGTTGCGAGTTCCGTTACGGTTTCTGGAGTATCCCCAAAGGCGCGAATATTAATTACGGGATTATCGGGATTGTTATTGACATCGACGACAGGGGCGAGAAGCCAATTAATCCCGGACGCAAGGGCTTCTCGGGCGGTTGTTTTCCCCATTTCTACCGCGCATTGTTTCGCTTTTGCGCGATCGTCCATTGCACTCAGTGCCATGGGTGGAGGAAACCAAGTCGCCCCGGGAAAACGCTGTCCCACACCCTCTTCAATATCTGCCGCAATCAGCAGGGGGGTTTTGGCCCAATTTTGTAATTGGCGCGATCGGGCTGCTAACTCAACGGCACTTCCTCCCAATAAGATAACGCCACCAATATTGAGATCGCCGAGCCAATGTTGCAATTGTTGGTTTGTGGCTTCCCAAATCGGATAGCGAATTTGTTCGTCAAATAAATGGCCAGATGCTCGCACGACAAGCATTTGAGCAATGAGTTGTTGGTTGTTTGTCATTTGTTATTAGCTCATTGCTCATTGTTCGTTGCTCATAGGTTTACGATCGCGATCGCTCTGTTCTATTTCTTCTAAGAGATGGATCATGCGATCGCCACGTTCGAGGGAGCGATCTTCAACAAAGGTAACTTCTGGCGTGCGGCGCAAGCGCACCCGGTGGCCGAGTTCGCGGCGAACGAACCCGGTAGAAGCTCGCAATCCTTCCATTGTTTGGGTTCTGACTTCTTCCGTGCCGTAAATGCTGACAAAAATCTTCGCGTGTTGCAGATCTCCCGAAACATCCACATCGGTCACGCTGACCATTCCCGTACCCACGCGATCGTCTTTAATCCCATTAAATAAAAGCTGGCTCACTTCTCGTTTGATCAAAGAAGAAACCTTAGAAATGCGACGACTGTTAGCCATAATTCCCCCCTCAGTTGTTAGCAAAATCTTGAAATATCTAAATAGTGGCGAGTGTTGCGATCGCCTTTTCTAGAATAAATCCCTCGAATCAGATTGAAAAGTTTTGGGAATATAGCAAAGATAAACGATGACTCCTGACCTAATTTTAAAGCAAATCCTCGTTTTTTGCCTCAAAGTGTCGATAAACCCAACATTGCTTTTAAGGTTAAAACCACAAAAATCGAGATGCTAATCAGTAATCCAACGAGCGCAACCGCCGTGATAGGGTTCTTCAATAAGGGTTTGAGCCAACCAAAGAGGGCAAAGAATATCCCTAACGTAATGGTGATAAAGTAGCGCTGATAGCGCAAAACATTTTCAAAAAATTCTTTCATTGCGATCGCAAAAATCCTTTTCCCTCTACTGTTATCACTTTCTCGGAAATTCGACAAGCCCAAGGGCGATCGCCAATCATAATGACTTGCTCCAAGGGAATTGTGCCGACTGTGAGGAAAACCCAAAAAACTTCCGAATATTAAGCCTCCTGCTAAAGCGGTCGGTACTGTTAACTGATAACTGATAACTGTTCACTGAAATGACACATTGGGTTTTATTGCCACTTTCCGGACTGTTTGCCGGGCTGCTGGCGGGATTATTGGGGATTGGCGGTGGAACGGTTCTCGTGCCGATTTTAGTGGCACTGGGCTATAGCTATAACCAAGCGGTGGCGACGAGTAGTTTAGCCATTGTCATTACTTCGGCATCGGGAACCCTGCAAAATTGGCGCATGGGGTTTCTCAATCCCAAGAATGTCCTCTTATTGGGAATACCCGCGATCGCTACGGCTCAATTGGGGGTTTATTTAGTTGGTGAATTGCCCGACTATCTCAAAGAAGGCGCATTTGGCATCTTGCTCGTCGTTACGATTTTTTTGGGGATGTTGCGAAAACGGTTGGGCGCAAGCGACACTCACCAAGCTGATTCACGAGGAATCAAACCCTTAATTTTTCGTTTAGGGACTGGAGGTGCGGCGGGACTTTTAGCGGGACTTTTTGGCGTTGGTGGTGGGGTTATTATGGTTCCCTTACAAATGCTCCTGTTAGGTGAAACCATTAAAACAGCCATACAAACCAGTTTGGGCGTTATTGTGATTACTTCAATCTCGGCTTGTCTCGGTCATGCCTTGCAAAATAATGTTTTGTGGCTACCCGGACTTTTCTTGGGATTTGGGGGTTTATTGGGTGCAAGAGCGAGTACTCGTTATTTACCGAAACTTCCCGATCGCATTGTTAATTTATGTTTTCGGACTCTGCTCGCAATTTTGGCAATTTACTTCTTTTGGCGATCGCTCATGTCTATGAACAGTTAGTAACGAACAAATACGAACAAGTAAAGATTAAACAAGTATTAACCTCAAAGAAATTGTGATTAACGATACAGAACCAAAAAAGGAAACAATACAAGATTGATAGATTTATCGCCTCTTATTTCTGCGATCGGCATTTCAACAATCTTAACAATTGCATATTTTTATGTCTTATAAGACTGGACTTTCGAGGGCAAATCAGGTAATTGTATAGATTCAGAGCAGGCCTCCCATTCAATAGATTGGCTAACCCCATTCTAAAGACAGCAAGAATGGAAACAAACGAAACGAAATCTGTTGGCAATTCAAAGCAGACAGAATGCGTTTCGGGTTAATGCTCATACTGTATTGCGTCAATTCAGGAAAGTTTTGTAACGATGACCAATTCAACAACAGAGAAGGTGGGGTCGAGGAGGAAACGGAAATCGCATGTTGCGACAGAAACCGCCCCTTATCTCAAACCTTTCAAAAAAATCTCGCGCTGGTTTTCCCCTACGTGGCTGCTTTGCATTCCCTTAGTCGCTTTGATCGTCTTCGTTTGGGATGGAGCGGCCGTCGCTCAACATTCCTTTGACCTCGAAGAAATGGATATGGCGGATCCAGCCGTCGTTAAAGGGATTTTAGACACGGTTTTTGTCTTCTTTTGCGCTGTGCTGGTGATCTTCATGAATGCTGGCTTCGCAATGGTCGAGACAGGATTCTGTCGCCAGAAAAATGCGGTTAATATCCTCTCCAAAAACTTGATTGTTTTTGGAGTCGCCGTGATTGCGTATTGGGCGATGGGTTTCGCCTTCATGTATGGAATTGGGGATACTGAAACGCCGAATACCTTTATCGGTCTGAATGGATTCTTCCTTTCCAGTAGCGATCCGGCAACCTACGGACTCGATCCTTTTCCAGCCGGACTGCCGATTTCTGTCTCTTTCCTCTTCCAAGTTGCCTTCGCTGCAACGGCGGCAACCATTGTTTCCGGAACGGTAGCAGAACGGATTCACTTTACCTCTTTCCTTGTCTTTGCCTTTTTATTGGTGGGGGTTTCCTATCCCATTACCGGTCACTGGGTTTGGTCTGAAGGTTGGTTGGGTTCTCTTCCCTTTGGCGAAGATGTGGGTTTTCATGACTTTGCCGGCTCTACTGTTGTTCACTCCGTCGGCGGTTGGGCAGCTTTAATGGGGGCAGCATTCCTCGGACCCAGAAGCGGGAAATACCCGGCGAGTGGTGGGATTAATGCCATCCCCGGTCACAATATGAGTATCGCCACGTTGGGCTGTTTGATTCTTTGGATTGGCTGGTATGGATTCAACCCCGGTTCGGAATTAGCTGCCACCCCCAATGTTACCTATATTGCTCTCACCACAACCCTTGCGGCCTCTGCCGGAGGGGTTCTTGCGACCGTCACGTCATGGGTGAAAGATGGTAAGCCAGACTTATCCATGATTGTCAACGGAATTTTAGCCGGATTGGTGGGAATTACGGCGGGATGCGATGCCATTCCTTATTGGGGTTCTGTGGTTGTTGGCGCGATCGCTGGCATTATCGTCGTCTTTTCCGTTTCGTTCTTTGATTCCATCAAAATTGACGATCCCGTGGGTGCGCTTTCCGTCCACCTCGTTTGTGGGGTTTGGGGAACGATCGCTGTCGCCATTTTTGGCGGTGCGAACTTCCTTGCCCAAATTGTCGGCATTCTCTCCATTGGTGGCTTTACTGTCGCCTTTAGCTCTATTGTTTGGCTGGCTCTCAAAGCAATTTTGGGAATTCGCGTCGATCTAGAAGACGAAATGCGAGGCTTGGATATTAGCGAACACGGTATGGAGGCTTATAGCGGCTTCGTCACCGAAACTGACACTTTTGCAGGCGGAACCATTGCTCCCGTAAGCGGTAGCGAAGTGACGGGCGACGTTTAATTTTGTCGCGATCGCCGAGGGTAACTTCATAGAGTATCGCCCTAGTTTCCTAGTTAATTAGTCTCTAAAAAACCTGTCTTTTGCCGTAGAATGAGGAATTGAAGTTCCGTTTGGGTAAAGGCAGGTTTTTCTTTTATCCGTTTGCCATTCGAGAGGAGACAGTTTGTGTCTGCACCTTGGAGAAAGCCTTCTCGTCACGTCAAAAAAAGGTACGACCGAAATAAAACTTCCCAGCAACGCGATCGCATTTTGCCGATCGCGAATCATTGTTCTCGGTTGCTCCCCAAACCTTCTCAGAGAGAGGGGGAAAAAATCGCCAAAGCTCTGCGAATGGGCAAGATGCACCAAGAGAAAACACGATCGCGATCGCAACGTCGGAATGTGAATTTATACAATTGGTCGGTTTTATCCCTCGCGACCAATGGCATTTTATTATTAATGATTGCTTATCTTTGGCAGCAGCAGCCCAAGGCTTCAAATATTGCCTTAGCAAACTTATCGGGTGCGTCCATGCAGCTACTCGCCAAGACCCCTCTCGCTCGAGAACAAAATAGCCCGAGTCAGCGCCTCAATTATCAACAATGGGTGGAGTTATTGACACGAGAAGCGAATGGTGTCGCCGAAGTTAGTCCCGATAATCTCGCCATTCTTTTAGGCGATTCAATTACGCTTTGGTTTAGTCAAAATTTCCTCCCTGACAACAAAACTTGGCTCAACCAAGGAATTTCAGGGGAGAAAACCAAAGGATTATTGCGCCGCTTGCATTTAATCGATCGCGCCAATCCGGAAATGCTCTTTGTGATGATTGGCATCAATGATGTTTTGGCAGGCATTAATGATGCCACCATTTTGGCCAATTATCGCTTAATTCTGCAAGATTTGCGCGAGACTCATCCTCATGCTCGCGTCATCGTGCAGTCCATTTTGCCCCACAGTGCTGAAAAAGCAACTTGGGAAGGACGCGATCGCCTCCTAGAAATTCCCAACGCACGAGTCCGACATCTCAATCATCAACTCCATGCGATCGCTCGAGAAGAGAGCGCCTTTTTTCTCGATCTCTATCCTCTCTTTGCCGATAATCGCGGCAACTTAAGAATGGAACTCAGCACCGACGGCTTGCACCTCAATGCTGATGGTTATAAAGTATGGTCAACTGCAATCCAAATTTTCGATCAAATTGCCAATCAGCAAACAGTAAACAGCGATCGGCGAACAGTTATCAGTTATCAGTAAAGAAAGAGCGACAACCTATCACCAAAACCCCATACTCATCACTAGCAAAACATGGATACCCGAGCTTTTAAACGCGATCTCAATCATTCCCCAAATTACTATCGTCGAGGATTTGGCAAACAAAAAGAATCTATTGCTGCTTTAAATACTGAATATCAAAGCAGTTTAATTCAAAAAATTCGCGATAATAACTATCGTCTCGATCGCGGCGACGTAACGATATTTTTAGCAGAATCTTTTGGCTTCTGCTGGGGAGTCGAACGCGCCGTCGCAATGGCCTATGAAACTCGCAATCATTTTCCGAACGAACGGATTTGGATTACCAATGAAATCATTCACAATCCAGAAGTAAATGCTCGCTTGCAAGAAATGGAAGTGGGTTTTATTGAAGTAAAAGAAGAGGAAAAAGATTTCTCTGTTGTCGATACTGGCGATATTGTCATTCTCCCTGCTTTTGGTGCTAGCGTGCAAGAAATGAAACTCCTCGACGATCGCGGTTGTACCATTGTCGATACCACTTGTCCTTGGGTTTCTAAGGTTTGGAATTCCGTTGAAAAACACAAAAAGCGCCAATACACTTCCATTATTCACGGCAAATACAAACATGAAGAAACCGTTGCAACCAGTTCTTTTGCGGGAACTTATTTAATTGTCTTGAATTTGGCAGAAGCGCAATATGTTTGTAACTATATTTTGCAGGGCGGAAATAAAGAAGAATTCTTGGCTAAATTTCCCCATGCTCACTCCCTTGGATTCGACCCCGATCGCGATTTAGACCGAGTCGGTGTGGCCAATCAAACGACAATGTTAAAAAGCGAAACTGAAGCGATCGGAAAACTGTTTGAGAAAACTCTATTAGAAAAATACGGACCGGTGGAACTCAACGCGCATTTTATGAGTTTTAATACGATATGCGATGCCACCCAAGAACGTCAAGATGCCATGTTTGGTCTTGTCGAACAAGATTTGTCGCTGATGGTTGTTATTGGCGGTTTTAATTCTTCTAATACCACCCATCTGCAAGAAATTTCGATAGAAAAAGGAATTGTTTCTTATCATATCGATAGTGCCGATCGCATTGGACCCGGCAATCGCATCGAACATAAACCTTTGGGAAAAGCGATCGAGGTAACAGAAAATTGGTTGCCAGAGGGTAAAATAACCGTTGGGATTACCTCGGGTGCATCCACTCCCGATAAAGCGGTAGAAGAAGCGATCGAGCGGCTCTTGGCTTTGAAAGAATCTCGGGTTGCTTGTTAAAAAATACAAAATAATTTTCAGACAGTTTTTGTAAGGGCGTAAATATCGCGCCCTTATAATTTAAGATTGCTTCTCTCACAATAAATAAAGAAAAAATAAATAATCACCTTGCAAAAATATTAACAAGCTAGACTAAAATCCTAGATAAATCTACTACTTACAAAAGGAGTGCTTTATGCCCCGTCTTACCATTGACAGCAAAAAAGATTGTTACGTCCTCGATGAAGGCAAAATAAATGCTCTCCAAGATACAGCAAATTCCCTTAAATTAGAACCGGGAACTTATGTTGTTCGCATTAACCAAGGTGCTTTCAATTATTGGGCGGATAATAAAGAATTCCCCGGAGAGCCTTGGGTCTTGTTATGGATTTATGGGGGGAAATTCATCAACAAGAAAACTAATATTGAAGTGGGTTGTACGTGGTCTTCCCTGAACGGTTTTGATGATACCGTAACGCTGGAAGTGTTGGAAACCACGACACTCTGTGGCTTATTTTTTGATACCTATGCTCAAGACAATACCGGAGCGGTAACGCTATCGATCTTGAAAGATGAATAGTTTGTAAACTGTTATTGGTTATTTGCCATAACCCAGCAAATAACCAATATCTCATCACTCAATAACCAAGAGGTTTAAACGATCGCGATGTTGCCCCAGAACAAGAAAACTTCAATTACTCGTTTGTTGTTTCAATTGACCCTAGCGGCTGCATCTTCTTTAGTTGTTGCACTGTCGATGGATTCGGTAGCGGCTCAATCTCTGAACCCCGTTATTCCAGAAGGAACAACGGTTAGAATTGATGGCTCGAGCAGCATGGCAACGGTCAATGAAACATTAAAAGAATATATAGAAACGAAATATCCCGATACCCAAGTCCGAGTTCAGTATCGGGGAACAGAAGAAGCCCTAAAAGCCTTAAAAGCAGGAAAAATAGATTTGGCGGCGATCGGCCGTCCTCTGACCGAGGCAGAAAAAGCCGCCGGTTTTTTAGCTTATCCTTTAAGCCGCCGGAAAATTGCCATTGTTGTCAGCGCGGATAATTCTTTTGATGGCAGTTTATCCGACCAACAATTTGCCAAAATTTTTCGCGGCGAGATCGATGACTGGTCTGATATCGGCGGCGATCGCGGTCAAATTCGCCTGATCGATCGCCCAATCGTCAGCGATACCCGTCAAGCCTTTCTCATCTATCCTATTTTTCAAGATCGCCCTTTTGACTCGAGGGACGATGCTATTCAATTGGAAAAAGATAGTACCGCAGCGTTAATTGAAGAATTGGATGCTAATGCGATCGGCTACGCGATCGCCGATCAAGCCATCAATCGCCCAGAATTGCGAATTCTCTTGATGCACAATGCTTTCGTCACCGAGGAGAGTTATCCTTTTTCTCAACCGCGTTACTATGCCTATCGTCAAGATAATCCCAGTCCGGCGGTGCAATCTTTTCTCGGTTTAATCGCCACACCCGATGGCAAGGAAACAATCGAATCCGCTAAATCCGGCAGAAAAACGGCGATTTCTGCGGGTTTGTTAGCACTGTCACCGGATTTTAGCCGCAAAACGAGTGTTCCTTCAGCGAGAATCGATCGAGAGACAGTCGAGGAGATCGCCTCCCCTGATACCGGCAAAACATCTGAAAATGAAGGTGCCGTCGCGATTGCACCCGCCAATTCAGGGAACTCATCTACTTCTCAAACATCAGAATCTCAAACATCAGAATCTCAAACATCAGAACTCCCCGAAGAAACCACCATCTCTCAAGCCAGTCCAGAGGGAGAAGAAACGGAAGATCGCGACACGGAAGATCGCAATGATGACGCAGCGATAATTTGGTGGTTTTTGGCCTTTTTAGGATTATTGGGACTGGTGTGGTTATGGCTGAACAAACAGAAAGCAGCCTCTTTTGTCAAGCGAGCGATCGGCTTACCCGGACAACCCCCTCCGATCGCTCTGACACCCAAACCGGCAAAACCCGAACCCCTTGGCAAACCGACTCCCGAACCCATACCAACACCAGAAGCAGAGAAAGTTACACCTCCTGCTGTGATTTCTCCCACATCGCCAGAACCTCCAAAAGTTGAGCCCGTCGTACCTCCTGTTGCACCTCCCCCTATTGTTCCTCCCGTATCCCCCGAACCGCCCAAAATCGAGGAAACACCGCCCCCTGTTGCACCGACTGCACCCATCAGCGAGACTCTTGCAACACCCGA
The DNA here is from genome assembly GCF_059821285.1 of Spirulina sp. LEGE 11439. Lineage (NCBI taxonomy): Bacteria > Bacillati > Cyanobacteriota > Cyanophyceae > Spirulinales > Spirulinaceae > Spirulina > Spirulina sp. LEGE 11439. Next base: position 20,951 of record NZ_JCAMRX010000061.1, on the reverse strand, counting down.
TATTCCTCTCGTTTCTCCAGAAACGATTGCCAGTGCTGTCGCAATTGGAGCAGGTGCGGCGGCGATCGCGACACCAGTTGGAGATACTCCAGAAACGCGATCGGAAACAGATAAAATCGAAGCAATGAGTTTACCAAGCAATGCTTACGGCAACTTGACGGTTAATAGCAGAACGAATTGCTATCTTTTGGATACCAACCAATTAGCTCATTTAGAAAGTGGTTCCAATACACTTGAATTAAATTCGGGAGTCTATGTTATCCGCATTGAAAGCGGTTCGTTTAACTACTGGCCGCAATTTCAACAAAAATTTGCCGGAGAACCTTGGGTTTTACTTTGGTTATATGGTGGCAAGTTCATTAATAAGAAAACCAATCTGGAAGTCGGCTGTACTTGGGCCGCCTTAAATGGTTATGAAGATACCATCACTTTAGAAGTTATCGAAACCATCAAACTTTCAGCTTTGTTCTTCGATACTTATAAAGATGACAACGAGGGGCAAATTACCCTATCCATTTTGAAAGATGAATAGCTGTATTATTGTTAAGCAATAATCTATTTGGGGGTAGATGCGATCGCGCTTACCCCCTTATTTTTAAGCCTGAGTCCCCGACCCTTTGCAAAAATTAATGTCTTGGCTTGATTCTCTTGCCATTCTCTTTTCTGGTTTCCTCGCTACTTTCCAAGTGCAACAACGCTTCGAGATCGTCCCCCATTTCATCCCAGACGCGATCGGGTTGAGAGTCGGGTTTGCTGGGAATGGGGAGTTCCTCATCTTCCTCTAAGGGATTGAGTAAATCTCCTAAAACATCAAGAGATTCTGCAAAGGCTTCGTTGGAAGCAAGACGGGACTCTGGTTGATTTTCATTCATGTTGATTTCCTCGCATTTGGCACAACCCACCCTTTAACTTTATCTTTACTCTCAATCGCCGACTGATTTTTTCCTGATTTAGTTTCCTAATCCGATCGCTTTTCCTCTCTATATTTTATTGAGTTTTCCTGAAATGATTGATTTTCGGGCAGTGTGGCAAAAGCGATCGCTCGCGATCTTGGCACTCTCAAAACAGTAAAAATTTTTCAGAGAATTAGCCCAACAATCTTGTCGAGAAAGAAAAAGAAAATTGGTATTTTCGAGGGTTTAGACTTTCACTTATTATACGATCGAAATTGAATTTTTACTGCTCAGGAATTTTCTGATTTATCTTATGTCTTGTCCTAGCGATCGCGTTGAGCTTTCTATTGTCATTCCCTGCTATAACGAGGAAGATAATCTTGTGGTTCTGTTTCAGCGCTTACAAGCCGTGTTAGAGGGTTTAGATTTAACCTATGAAATTGTTTGCGTGAATGATGGGAGCAAAGACGATACACTGGCAAAACTCATCGATTTTCATCTTCACGATGAGACGATCAAAGTTGTGAATTTATCGCGCAATTTTGGGAAGGAAATTGCCTTGACAGCAGGGTTACATTATGCTTCGGGAAAGGCTATAATTCCCATTGATGCCGACTTACAAGATCCGCCGGAATTAATTGCTGCGTTAGTCGAAAAATGGCGCAAAGGTTATGATGTCGTTTACGCGACAAGGAGATCGCGTCAGGGGGAAAGTTGGCTAAAGAAACTCACAGCAATGGCATTTTATAACACGTTAGGAAATATGAGTCCCGTTGCAATTCCTCGCAATACGGGAGATTTTCGCCTCCTCGATCGCCGGGTTGTGGAAGCGATTAAAAAAATGCCAGAAAGAACTCGTTTTATGAAAGGAATGTTCGCTTGGGTAGGATATACGCAAACTTCGATTCTCTTCGATCGCGACCCTCGTTTGATGGGGAAAACAACATGGAATTACTGGAAACTGTGGAATTTTGCCCTTGATGGGATCACTTCTTTTAGCATGCTTCCTCTTAAGGTTTGGAGTTATTTGGGGTTAATTATTTCTTTGATTTCTTTATTATATGCTAGTTTTTTGATTATCCGGACTGCGATCCAAGGGATTGACGTTCCGGGCTATGCTTCAATTATGGTGGCAATTTTATTCTTTGGGGGCATTCAATTAATTACATTAGGGGTTTTGGGGGAATATTTGGGACGGGTTTATGAGGAAGTCAAAGGTCGGCCTTTATACTTTGTTCGCGACGCTTATGGATTTGAAAACATTGATGATTAACGAGGAGATTGAATTGAGTGGCCGATAGACTGATAATTTTCAATAATCGCTGGATCGATTATCAAAGTTGGTTTTTGAGTTAGAATTAAACAATTCCTTATGTTTTCTCCAGTCTAATGAGTTATTGTCTTAATCCAAACTGTTCTCACCCTGAAAATATTGATAATAATCAATTTTGTCAGTCTTGTGGAATGCCATTGAGTTTAAGCGATCGCTATTGTTCCCTCAAACTTATGGATCGGGGGGGATTTGGACGGACTTTTTTAGCCTGCGATCGACAAAAACCTTCTCATCCTCTCTGCATTATCAAACAATTTCATCCTCAAGAAAAAATTAACATTAGTAAAGCCGCACAACTTTTTCACCAAGAGGCGATTCGTTTGGAAGAGTTGGGAAATCATCCTCAAATTCCCGATCTTTATGCGTATATCGAACAAGATGAAAATCAGTATATCGTTCAAGAATTTATAGATGGAGAAACCTTACAAGAAGAATTAGAAAACAACGGAAATTTTACAGCAAAACAAATTTTAGAACTTCTCGCTCATATCCTACCTGTATTGGAATTTATCCATCAAGGTCGGGTCATTCATCGAGACATCAAACCCAGTAATATTATTCGTTCTTTGGATACTAAAAAATTAATTTTAATTGATTTTGGTGCGGCAAAGTATGCAACAGCTACGGCTTTGGTTCAGAAAGGAACGCAAATTGGAAGTGCTGAATTTATTGCCCCCGAACAATTGCGACGACAGCCGATATTTGCCAGCGATCTTTATAGTTTGGGGGTTACTTGTCTTTATCTTTTGACGGGAATTTCTCCCTTCGATTTATACAACACCTTGGAAAATCGTTGGGTTTGGCGCGATTATTTAGTGGAAAATCATGTAGGCGATCGCTTGGGTAAAATTCTAGATAAAATGATCGCTGAATCGTTAAGCGATCGCTATTCTACGGCGACTGAAGTTCTGCAAAATTTAAACTTTTCTGCTTCAACTTCTTCTCAAGTTTTATCTCTTCAGCAGCCGCTACAATCCTCAGTCAAGCATGAAAATATCTACACTCACGCTTATGATTTGACTCAACACAATGATAAAGTATTAGATTTGGCAATTAGTCCCGATAGTCAATATTTAGCGACGGCGAGTGAAGATAAAACGATTAAGCTATGGGAACTGTCAACAGGAGCAATTGTACAAACCTTACAAAATAAATCGGGAGCAGAATCAGCTTTTCATTCTGTTGCTTTTTCTCCTAATGGTAAAATGCTGGCGAGTGGAGACTTTAACAATATTATTCAATTATGGAAAGTTAAAAATGGCAAAAAAATCCGTCAGTTGAAAGGTCATAGGGGATTTGTTGCAGGTGTGAATTCTCTGGCATTTAGTTGGGATGGGGAAAAATTAGCCAGTGTGGGAGGAGATAAAACCCTGAGAATTTGGGAGGTCAAAAATGGGAAATGCTTGCAGGTTTTGCGAGGTCATTCTCGCTGGTTGAGTTCTGTTTCAATAAATCCGGACGGCCAAACTTTGGTAACGGCAAGTGCCGATAAAACTCTTAAAATTTGGGATTTTCATCAAGGTACGGAGTTGAAAACGATTAAAAATGATGCGGCGATGTTTGCTGGGTTTAATGCGGTTACTTTTAGTCCGGATGGTAAAATTATTGCAACGGCTAGTGACGATAATATGGTGAAACTCTGGGATGCGATCGCAGGTGATAAAGTTGGTGTTTTAGATACGCATAATAATTGGGTTTGTTCGGTTGCTTTTCGTGGCGATGGTGTATTATTAGCCAGTGGTGGCTATGATAAAGCAATTCGAATTTGGGATGTGCGATCGCAAGAAGAATACCAAGTTTTAGAAGGACATCAAGGTATTGTGAAAGCGGTGATTTTTAGTCCAGACGGAACGAGATTGGTGAGTGGTGGCGAGAATAAAATGGTGAAGGTGTGGCAGTTAGAATAAGCGCTCGTTGCTTGATGGAATGCGATCGTGTTTTTAGGTTAGGCAACTTGTTGAAAGATTTTCGGTTTGAGCAATGGTTGAACCTCTTCTTGTACTGACCGATCGCACTTCCCTATTGCCCATTGCCCGCTCTTCATTGATAATTGATCATTGATAACTGTTCATTGAAAAGATGAGTTTCGACTACGACTTGGTAATTATTGGAGCAGGAGTTGGCGGTCACGGAGCCGCCCTGCACGCCGTTAAATTGGGATTGAAAACCGCCATTATCGAAGCCGCAGATATGGGCGGCACCTGCGTTAACCGGGGCTGTATCCCTTCAAAAGCCCTCCTCGCCGCATCTGGGAAAGTGCGAGAATTTCACGATACCCAACACCTGCAAACACTGGGTATTCAACTGGGAAGCGTTGCCTTTGACCGACAAGCGATCGCAGACCACGCGACCAACCTCGTCGATAAAATTCGCGGCGATCTTACCAATAGCTTGACCCGTCTCAAAGTCGAAACCATTCGCGGCTGGGGAAAAATTGCCGGACCGCAAAAAGTTTCTGTCAAAACCGACAACGAAGAAAGATTTATTACCGCCCGAGATATTATCCTCTCTACGGGTTCTATTCCCTTTGTCCCTCCCGGCATTGAAATCGACGGAGAAACTGTATTTACCAGCGATGATGCGGTGAAATTAGAATATCTGCCCGACTGGGTAGCGATCGTGGGAAGCGGCTATATCGGCTTAGAATTCTCCGATGTGTACTCCGCTTTAGGCTGCGAGATTACCATGATCGAGGCTTTAGATGTGTTAATGCCTGGCTTCGATCCCGATATTGCCAAAATTGCCGAACGAGTTCTTCTCAAACCCCGGGATATCGAGACTTATAGTGGTACATTAGCGAAAAAAGTTACCCCCGGATCTCCCGTGGTTATCGAACTCGCCGACGCAAAAACCAAGGAAACTATCGATATTTTAGAGGTCGATGCCTGTTTGGTCGCTACCGGACGCATTCCCGCTACGAAAAACCTTGGTTTAGAGACGATCGCCTTAGAAACTAACCGTCGGGGCTTTCTTGAAGTTAACGACAAAATGGAAGTGCTGAAGGAAGGCCAACCAGTGCCGCATCTATGGGCGATCGGGGATGCTACGGGTAAAATGATGTTAGCTCATGCCGCCTCTGCCCAAGGAGTTATTGCGGTAGAAAATATTTGCGGCCAGGAAAGAACCATCGATTATCGCAGTATACCTGCCGCCGCCTTTACCCATCCGGAAATCAGCTATGTGGGCTTAAGCGAACCCCAAGCGAAGGAATTAGGGGAAAAAGAAGGTTTTTCTATTGCGACTGCCAGAACTTACTTTAAGGGCAATTCTAAGGCATTGGCGGAAGGAGAAACCGACGGTATTGCCAAGATTATTTATCGCAAAGATACCGGAGAATTGCTCGGGGTGCATATCATTGGCTTACATGCGGCGGATCTGATTCAAGAAGCTGCCAATGCGATCGCGCAGCGTCAAGCGGTACAAAACCTCGCTTTCAATGTTCACACTCATCCCACTCTCTCGGAAATTCTCGACGAAGCCTTCAAACGTGCCAAGGTTTAGCTGAGAATGCACAATTCCTCGGTTAATCTCACCCATGACCGGGGAGATTGTCAGGGTCTAATCCCATTGCTTGCAAGCGACTTCGCAACGCCTGCAATTCTGTTTGTACTTGTTCCTTCTCCTGTCGTTCTTGTTCCGCTCTTTCTCCTCCCAAAGGTACCAAATTACCATCGCGATCGTAAAACCTGATCCAAATGGCACGTTCCCGCAAAATTTCTCCTTCCCACAGTCCCAACCACAGACCCAAACTCCCACACCACAAGCGTCCCCGCTCATTTGGGGTCAATTCCTCATAACGTCCTTCTTGGTTCAAATGCCAGCCCTGTAGAGATTCTTGGTTAAACGGATTGTAGACAAAATAATCGCGGGTTTGGAATGTCCGCTCGTAGAGCCTTTTTTTCTGGTTTAAATCCACACTTGCTGTCGAAGGCGACATCAACTCAACAATAACATCGGGATAGCGTCCTTCCTCTTCCCACACGACCCAACCTTGGCGTTCTCTCGTTCCATCAACATCAAGGGCAACAAAAAAATCGGGTCCTCGGAAATCCTTATTTTTGACTTGGGTGCTGCTGTAATAGAGGAACATATTTCCTCCAGTGAAATAGTCTTCTCGTCCGGTATAAGCCTGATGAATAGACTCAATTAAAACATTCATGGCAATGCGGTGACGATTGCTTTCCAAGGGTTCTCCGTCATCAAAGATTAAATCTGTTGGAGGAAGTGGGGGAGTATAGTCTTCTGGGGTTTGAGTTGTTTGTTGAGCTAATTCGACAGACATGGTAAATCTCCCACACTTTCTTCTTATCCTATCGCTTTCGATCGCTGCATCGGGAAGATTATAATCCCATTACCCATTATCCATTAACCAAACAATGCAAATTCGTAGAGTTAACCCCAGCCGTGCCGTTGATGTCAGCATTCTGAGTTATCGGGTCAAACATCCTGAAGCAGAACCCCGCAATATATTAGAGAAGATTGTTTGGCATAAAGAGACTGAAGTGGAAAAGCTGCGCGATCGCACTCCTTTAATCGAACTGCAAAAACAGGTCAAAAAGGCTCCCCCTCCCCAAGATTTCTTAAGTGCTTTAAAAAATGGGAAAACGCAACCCGCCCTCATTGCTGAAGTCAAAAAAGCCTCCCCCAGTAAAGGACTCATTCGGGAGGACTTCGACCCAGCAGCGATCGCAAAAACCTACGAAAAAGCCGGGGCGAGTTGTATTTCCGTCCTCACCGATCGCAAATTTTTTCAGGGAAGTTGGGAAAATCTCGCCAAAGTTCGCGCTGTGGTTGACTTGCCTTTGTTGTGCAAAGAATTTATTATCTATCCTTACCAAATCTTTCTCGCACGGAGTCAAGGAGCCGATGCCATTTTACTGATTGCGGCAGTTTTAAGCGATCGCGATTTGAGCTACTTTATCAAGATTATCGAAAAAGCGGGCATGACTCCTCTCGTAGAAGTCCATTCTCTCCCCGAACTCGATCGCGTCCTCGGGATTGAAGGTGTTAAACTGGTGGGAATCAATAATCGCAATCTGGAAGATTTTTCTGTAGACCTGCAAACGACAGGAAACCTGTTGGCACAACGACGAGACCAACTCCGCGATCGCGGAATTGTCACCGTCAGCGAGTCCGGACTACATTTTGCCGATGATATCGATATCGTGCGCCAAGCAGGGGCAAATGCCGTGTTAATTGGGGAATCTTTGTTAAGACAACCCGATCCGGCAGAAGCGATCGCGGAATTATTCCCGATCTAAAATCTTTCTGTTAAATTGCCCACTGTTCCTAAAAAAATCCCTATACTCTCTCCTATTCTCTTAAAGCCAGTCTTCAATGGATCAAATTCCTCTTCCTTCTCTCATTCACTACGAACTGCTCTTGCAACTGCTCGAGCGTCAAACTTCATCGACAGTGGAAAAAAATCCAGCCTTGCGGGAGCAAGTGCAGCAATTGATCGTTACCCTTCGCAAAGCCCTCGCGCAACAACGCCAGATCGAGGCGATTTGCAAACAGGCCAAAATTCCCTACGAACATCGCTGGTCTCTCAATAGTTTAGAGATCGAAGCAGAACTTTTACCCGAAATTTTACGCGCGATCGAGGATGGTAAAACTGAAGATCGCGAAATTGCCTCTTGAGACTGAGAGTTGATAACATCGATCGCTAAGAGTTGATAACCAACCCATAACTAATAACCCATGAAACCTTTGTTAATGATTCCGGGACCGACTCCCGTACCCGCTCGAGTTTTACAAGCCATGGCCAAACATCCCATCGGCCATCGCAGCAAAGCTTACAGTAAAATTCAAGAAGAAGTGACAGCTAATCTTAAATGGCTGCACCAAACCGAACAGGACGTACAAGCCCTCACCGTGAGCGGTACTGGGGCGATGGAAGCGGGAATTATTAACTTTTTGAGTGCGGGCGATCGCGTTTTAGTTGGTTGTAATGGCAAGTTTGGCGATCGTTGGGGGGAGGTTGCTGAAGCGTTTGGCTTACAGGTGGAAAAAATTAGTGCAGAATGGGGCAAACCTCTCGATCCGGCTGAATTTCAAGCAAAATTAGAAGCGGATAAAGAAAAGGCCATTAAAGCCGTTATCGTCACTCATTCGGAAACCTCAACGGGAGTATTAAACGACCTCGAAGGTATCAATAAAGCCGTCAAAGCCCACGGAGAAGCATTAATTATTGTCGATGCCGTCACCAGCTTGGGGGCAATGAGCATTCCGACTGATGAATGGGGGCTAGATGTGGTTGCTTCTGGGTCGCAGAAAGGTTATATGATTCCTCCCGGTTTGGGATTTGTGGCGGTCAGTCCCAAAGCGTGGAAAGCCTATGAAACGGCGACTTTACCCAAGTATTACCTCGATTTGGGATCTCATCGCAAAGCCACGGCGAAGAATAGCACTGCTTTTACACCCCCCATTAATTTAGTTTTTGGATTGCAAGAAGCCCTGCAAATAATGCGCGAAGAAGGATTAGAGAATATTTTCAGCCGTCACGATCGCTTGAAAAGAGCCACTCGGGCGGGGGTGAAAGCAATGGGGTTAAGCCTATTTGGTGCTGATGAGGTGGCAAGTCCCGCCGTGACTGCGGTGATGCCGACAGAGATAGAAGTCGAAAAAATTCGCTCCACCATGCAGCAAAAATTTGCGATTTCCCTCGCAGGAGGACAAAATCATCTCAAAGGAAAAATCTTCCGTATCGGTCACTTGGGTTTTGTCTGCGATCGCGATACCCTGACGGTGATGGCTGCCCTTGAAGCAACTTTGCAAGAATTGGGAGCAAATAATTTTATTTCTGGTGCAGGAGTCACGGCAGCCAATCAAGTTTTTGCAGAATAGTCATTTCCCTAAACAATGAATCAGACAAATCCCTTGATTGTGAGTTGGAGGCTGGCAGCCTCCTTTTTTGTATTAATTTTTGTACAAAATTCAGGCAGTTTCCTCAAGCCTCAAGTTTACCGCAATCCTAATCGCTGAAATCATGGGGAAAGCGATCGGCTGATGCAAACTCCCCTGCTACTATAGGGATGTCGCGTTCTCCCCCTTCTCAACGGGTTAGAAGTTAGGTCAAATTTACTTATCGCAGACCATGGAAATTCTTTGCACTCGTCCAAGCTGTCATACTCAAAATATTGCGCCCGAACTCGACGATCCCGACCGACTGAAAACAACTCAACAAAAATACTGCACCCGTTGCGGAATGCCTTTAATCTTGGGTGCGCGATACATTCCCGTCAAACTCCTCGGACAAGGGGGGTTTGGAGCCGCTTTTCTCGCTCGCGATCGCTTCACCACCAGCCTGAGAGAATGCGTGGTCAAACAATTTCAACCCTCAGGAGACTTGACCCCCCAACAGTTACAAATTGCGCGAAAACTCTTTGAACGAGAAGCTGCCGTCCTTGAGGAATTAGGGAACGAACACAAGCAAATTCCCAATTCCTACGCCTATTTTCCCGTTATCGTTCCCAGTCCGGGGAGTCAAAAAGACGAGCAGTTTTTTTACTTGGTACAACAGTTCATCGATGGACAAGATTTAGAACAGGAACAGGAAGAAAAAGGCATTTACAGCGAAGCAGAAGTCTTAGAAGTTCTCACCGCCATTCTCGAGGTTCTCGAATTTGTCCACGGGCAAAAAGTTATTCATCGGGATATCAAACCCTCAAATATCATGCGATCGCGTAATGACGGACGTTTGTATTTACTCGATTTTGGTGCAGTCAAACAAATTACTGCCACTGTCGGCACTCCCCACGGGCGATCGACGGGGATATATTCGATGGGGTTTGCGCCTCCCGAACAAATGCAAGGGGCGCAGGTGTATCCCTCTACTGATTTGTTTGCCTTGGCTGCGACTTGTTTGGTGATGCTGACGGGCAAAGACTCAGCAGAATTATTCGATACTTATAATAACCGTTGGGACTGGCGATCGCACGCCCCTCACGTGAGCGATGGGTTAGCCGCGATTCTCGAGGGAATGTTGCGTCCCATCCCCCGCGATCGCTATGCTTCGGCACGAGAAGTTTTAGAGGCGATCGCGCATTTAACCCCTTCTGCCGTTACGCCACCTCCCATCCCAACCCCCCATCAGACACAGCCCACCACCGTACAGGGTAATCCTTCGCCTTCGCCTTCTCCGCCTCCCATTCCCCAAACACCTCCCCCTGTGCCTTCGATTTCACCTCCTGCTGCCTCATCTACTCAAAAACCCGTTCGACAAACCCCACCATCTCCTCATCTCTCGGTAACACCCTCAACTCCTGCCCCTCCTATGCCGGCCTCGCCTCCTAGCAGTAGCGGACCAGTTACCTCGAGAAGTCGCTCTCGTCAAGGTTTATCGACTCTAGAAATTATTGTCAGTGCTGCTTTTACGGGGTTTGAAGGAGCGTTGTTATTCATGGCATTGACAAGTATCGTACAGGCGATCGACCCTATAAGTATTGGCTTATTGGGTATGATTTTGGGAGGACTGATCTATTCTCTCTCTCGTCACATTATTGAGAAGTGGGATTTAGCGATTTTGGGGGGTATTACTTTTGTATTGGTCGCTTTAATTGGCGTTTTCCATCGCAATGCAGCTTTGCAAGCAATCTTAAAAAACTTACAACCCGAATTTATTGGGATTTTCTTTTTAGCTGTGTTTGCGGGGGCGGCTACAGTTGCGATTACCACTCTTTTTCTCTTAATTTATAGAATGCTCTCCAAAATACTGTAAGCGATCGCTGTAGGGACTGATGGGTGAGATCTACTGGGGGAAAATAACCGGATGGGTTGGACACCTCATTATCAATGAGCAATGAGCAATGAACAATGAATAGTAACCAATACCCAATAATAAAATAATGGAATCTCTATCTTATCTTTATTCTACTGTTACTTTTGAAGACGAAATCAAGCCAACAGAGCGAGAGAAATTAGAGATATTTCTCCCATTGTTGCGACTGAAAGGAACAAATTTATTAAAAATTTGCTTAGCGATCGCACTCCTTTCTAATTTTTGGGGAGATCCAGCACTGGCACTTTTAAAGAAAGGCGATCGCAGTTCGGAAGTCAAGGATTTGCAACAACGATTGCAACGCATGGGCTATTTTAACGGACCCGTGACGGGATATTACGGCAGTATTACTACAGAAGCCGTGATTCGCTTTCAACGCGCCAAAGGATTGAGTGTTGATGGGGTGGCAGGAGTGCAAACCCAAAGTGTCTTACAGGGCAATTCTAGTGGGTTCTCATCGACGATCGCTACATCGGTAAGACGAGGCGGAGTTCTCAAACGGGGACAGCAGAGCGATCGCATCAAAAAACTACAACTCACTTTACGAGAACAAGGCTATTTTCTCGGACCCGCAACGGGATATTATGGCAGCCTGACGGAAGCCGCCGTGAAACGATTTCAACGCGATCGCGGCTTAACCGCCGATGGGATCGCTGGCTCCCAAACCCAACAGGCTTTAGGCGGTTCTTCTCCTCTCACCTCCGTTACTGCTGAAAACTCTTCTAAAAATAGCAATGAAAGCGATCGCTTAACCCCTTTTATTTCTGATAGCGAAACCTATCAATTTTCTGAACCTTTTTACGAGCCTTCTACCCTATCTTCTCCCGAAACCCCAGCACAACCCAAAGCGGAGAAAATGAGCCTGCGAAAAACAATTTACGGCAACATTGCGCCCAAATCTATCGTTCATTCGGGACAAGGTTTATTCTTTGCTCAAAATATGATGTATACCCATACGATTACGGTGTACGATCGCAGCTACAATTTAGTCGCAGAAATTCCCGATACGATCGAACTCACTGAATACGGTCATTCTCAATATCAAGGTATTTATCGCGGTTCTCCTGTTGAAGCGAGTTTCTCGAATAATGGACGTTATGCTTGGGTTTCTAATTATCAAATGTATGGGAAAGGATTTAACAATCCGGGAGATGATAAGTGCAGTCCGCAACAGAAGAAAGATAATAGTTTTTTGTATCGCATCGATACCGATAGTCTTGCGATCGATCGCGCGGTTGAGGTCGGTTCCGTTCCCAAATATGTCGCCACCACTCCCGACGATCGCTTTGTTTTAGTCAGTAATTGGTGCAGTTACGATCTCAGTGTTGTCGATAGCGAACAAAGTCGAGAAATCCAAAGAATTAAACTGGGTGCTTATCCCCGTGGTATTGTTGTCGATTCTTCAGGAGAATGGGCTTATGTTGCGGTCATGGGATCTTTAGATATTGCCAAAGTTAACTTACGAGATTTTTCCGTAGGTTGGTTAAAAAATATCGGCAATTCACCTCGAAATCTGAATATTTCTCCCGACGGTCAATATTTATATGTTAGTTTGAATGGTGAACAAAAAGTCGCTAAAATCGATCTGCAAACAGGGAAAGCTATTGCTAAAGTATCGACAGGTAAAGCCCCACGCAGCACGGTATTATCCGATGACGGAGAGTTTTTATATGTGGTGAATTATCACTCCGATACCTTAAGTAAAATTCGCACCCGAGACTTTCAAGTAGTCGAAACAGTAAATACTCACGATAAACCCATTGGCATTACCTACGATCCGCAAAGCGATCGGGTTTGGGTCTCCTGCTATTCTGGCAGTATCATGATCTTTTCGGGCTGATTGTTCATTTTAATTATGACAATTCAAGGAGGACTGACGACCCTCTACAAAGACAATCCCACATTATTTATCCATTATCGACCAATTGAGCAACATCGGGATTATAAATCCGCAAATAATTCCAATAGTTGCTAAAAACAGATTCGACATAATTTTTTGTTTCGCCGAAGGGAATTTTTTCCACAAATTCATCGGGATCGTTAAAACCAAAGCGTTTCACCCAGCTACTCACGTTACCGGGTCCAGCATTGTAACTGGCGATCGCTAACATGGAATTACTTTTATATTCTTCATGGGTATAGTTTAAAAACCACGTTCCCAAAGTAATATTATTTTCTGGGTTAATTAAAGAATAATCTTTCAACGCAATCTTTTCGGCGATCCATTCTCCCGTTGCCGGCATCACCTGCATGAGTCCGATCGCACCGGCGGAAGAGCGAATTTCCGGTTCAAAACGCGACTCTTGGCGAATCAAAGAAATTACTAAAATGGGATTGATTTTATGTTCTTTCGACCATTTAACAACGGTGTCATTGTAAGGAAAAGGAAACAAGCCTTGCCAATACTTCGAGGTTTGACGGAGTGCCAGCCATTCTTCTCGTTCTTCGGGTTTTTCTCGCTCCTTTAAACTCCAGATAGAATCAATTCCTTTTAAGTAATCTCCTGTTGTTTGTAACAATAACCCCTCTGTAAACTGCTCGGCTACCGTTGGTTCTTGTTGGTTTGTCAACTCCGCTTGCCAGAGAATCCAAGCATCATTATCTTGACCGAGTTGGTAGAGTTCTTGGAACAACTCCGATCCCGCAGGAGGAAGGGGGCGAATTGGCGGGGGGATAACTTCTGGCTGCTGGGTTCGCACGGTGGTAAATGTCCCCACATCCCAGCCCAACAGCGACGCAGAACGCCACGCATAGTAAGATTCAGGATGTTTGGCGAGGACGTATTTATAGGCGGCTTGCGCGTCTTGAGGACGATTGACTCGAGCCGCCCATTTTCCCACCCAAAAGGCAGCTTTTGGAGCCAAACTACTATCGGAATTGTTGCTGGCGATGGGGTGCGCCCATTTCCACGCTTGCACGTATTCCCCTTTCTCAGCGAATTTTTGTGCTGTTTCCCAGCGATAACGGGCGGCGGCTTCGGATTTGGGATATTGATTGAGGATCGTTTGTCGGGCTTCTCCAGCCGCTTTGCCATCGCGACCCTTTTCCAGTAGCTTTGCTTTTTTCAGGAGGGCATCGGGGGCGCGATCGCGATGATTTTGGATGATGCGATCGAGGTACTGTACGGCTTCTTGAGGGTCTGACAGTCGGGCGAGGTGAAGGAGTGCCAAGCCGTTTTCTTCTGCTTGGGGAAACTCATTCACGAGTTTTTGATAGCTGATTTTCGCTTCAATTTTATTGTTGCCCAAGTCTCTTCCCCGAGCGGTGCGATAAAGATTTTTCGGGGTTGCAGGGGCTTTTGCGTAAGCACTCCCCGCTTTACCGTATTCCCATTGTTCCCAATAGCCATAGGCGATCCCTTCCCAGTCTTCCGGGGTGAGACGATCGCGGTAGTTTTTCACCAAGTAATCGCGAATCTCGCTCATTCCGGGAGCGTCGGGGGTATTTTTCGCTAAAAAGAGCAATAATTCTGGCTGATTTAATTTACCGTCCAAACGCTGGCGCACGAGTGCGTGAGTGAGGGGATGTTGGGGATATTCGGCGATGGCGCGATCGGCATATTGGGGATCGTATTTTGCCAAGCGAGAGTAGGCTTCGGCAGTGGCGGGAGAATCGGGATAGGTTTCGATGAGGCTTTCTAGGGTAGTTTTCGTGCGATCGAGGTCGTTGGTTAATTCGTAGGCTCTTGCCCGTTTGAGGACAATATAGGGGGCAAGGAGAGGATATTCATTTTCGAGGTTGTTTAATAAACGAATAGCCTTTCCTCCTTCCAATTGGGCGAGGCGATCGCTAGCGAGTAAATAGCGGGCGCGACTGCGTTCGATGGAAGGGCGATCGCTTGAGGCAATTGCGTCGAGTTGGACGGAACGGGCTTCTGGAGAGAGGAGGGCGAGGGGGAGGACTTGGGAGCGATCGTCGGCGGGTTTGGGGGCAATATTCCCCACGGGAAGCCAGTTTCTCTCGGCGATCCACTGTTCGATACGAGCGAAAGATCCTTGTTTTTGCGCCAATACGAACGTCGAACCGAGAATGGCCGCGATCGCAATACTCATGCTTATGGTTAAAAATGTTTGGATGGGTCGTCCCTTTTGCATTCTTCTGCCCTCATTTAGCCCAAATGTCATAATAGCTTATTAGTTATGAATTATTGGGTATTGGTTATTAGCTTCTCCCTTCTGAGGGTAGGTTATTGAAATGATGAAACCTTCGTCTACGGCAAAAATGCAGGTACAGCAAGTTAATTCCGATTTTCCTTCTCTCGCACCGCCATCTCTGCGGACTTGTGGTATTAATCCCGATCGCTGGTATGTTGTCGCTCGCAGTTCGGAGGTGGGCGATCGCCCGCTCTCGGTGACGCTTTGGAAAATGGCGATCGTTCTTTATCGCGATACAAAAGGGAGTACGATCGCCCTTGAGGATCGCTGTCCTCATCGTCAAGTTCGTTTAAGTTCGGGAACGGTCGCAGCAGATCGCCTCGAATGCTCTTATCACGGTTGGCAATTTAATCGCGAAGGAAAATGCGATCGCGTTCCGTACTTAGCTGACGATCAAAAGTTACCCACCTGTAAAATTCGCACTTTTCCCGTGCGAGAACTCGATGGTTTTATCTGGCTGTTTCCGGGGGAAGGAGATGCCGAGGCGATCGCACCTTTGGGAGTACCGGAATGGCATCATCTGAATTATATTGCTACGGTTTCTGCGATTGATTGTCCGGGGCATTATTCTTTTCTCATTGAGAATTTAATGGATATGTATCACGGACATTTACACGATAACTATCAGGCTTGGGCATCGGCAAAATTAGAAGCCTTAGAAGTCGGAGAAAATAGAATTGATGCCCGTTACGAAGCACAGAGTTATTATCGCATCGATAAGATTTGGTCGATTTCGCAATTATTTTTTCCTGCCCTGCGTCGCTTGCACCCCGAACCTTTAAATGTGAGCTATATTTATCCTCATTGGGTTTCTACATTGGGGCAGGATTTTAAAATTTACTGTCTCTTTTGCCCGGTGAACGAAACTCAAACTCGCGCTTATTTAATTCATTTTACGTCCTTAAATGCGTTCTGGCGACTGCATAAACTCCCCGTTCAATTCCGTCAATTTCTCAAAGATCGTTTATTCGGATCGGCACAAAAACTTTTAGATGGCTTAGTTCGACAGGATGTAGAAATGATCGAACAGGAACAGCGATCGTTTTTAGAATCTCCTCAGCGTCGTTCCTATGAACTCAATCGCACTTCCCTCGCCGTTCAGCGTTTTATTCTCCAGCAAGCGAGTATAAAACAATGATTGTCAACGCAGAATTAAGCATTTTAATTATTGATGATGACGAAGCCGATCGCTGCTTCCTCATGCAAATCTTAGAAAAAGTAGAGGAGAATATTTCTACGCAAGAAACCGAAACGAAGGAAGGTGCGATCGCTCTGCTCGCGAAACATAATTTTGATTGTATTTTCCTGAAAGAAACCCTTGCTCATAGCCTCAATATATTACAACACATTCACCAACAGAATATCGAAACACCAATTATTCTCTTAACAGAACGAGGAGATCGTCAAACGAGATTAGAATGGCGAGAAATGGGTATATCGGATACTCTGAATCAACGAGAAATCGTCCCGGAAATTCTCTCGCGCAGCCTCTACATTGCCATTGGTATCGATCGCGCCCGGCAAGAAACTACGGAAAATTTGCGCCAAGCGAATGCCAGATTAGCGGAACGAAAACAACATTTAACAACGCTGCAAAAACTCACGAATCTACTCAATCAACGCTTAACAAACTTAAAGGATTTATTAGCAGTGATGGCGCGATCGGTGTCGGAAGCGATCGCCGGGGCGCAGTTTTGTTTTATCGCCCTCTACGACTGCCAAGAATGCCAAAATAGTCTCACGGTGACGGCGGGAGAAGGCGTCGATCGCTTGCCTCTCGATCGCGCTTTTTCCGTGGGCGGTTGGCTGTATCAAGTCTTTGCGACGGGGGAATCTACCCTCATGCAAACCCCTTCTCATCCCCTTTTTCCTTTCCCCGCCGCCCTGTATGCTGTTCCCATTCAGTCGGCGAGATCGGGGCGGTTGGGGGTATTGGGGGTGGGACATTGGCAAGATATTGAAGCCTTTAGCCGAGGGGATGGACTTTTGTTACTTGCGGTGGGGGAACAAGCAGCGATCGCGATCGATAATGCCCAACTGATTCAAACCTTAGAAGAACGCGAAGAACGCCTAGAACGACAGAATCAAACCCTCGCACAACAGAATAGCAAATTAGCAACCCAACGCCAACAAATTCACCAGAAAAATTTGCAACTCATTGAAGCAACGAACATGAAATCGCAATTTTTGGCCACGATGTCCCACGAACTCCGCACGCCAATGAATGCCATTATGGGCTTTTCTCAAGTATTATTACGCCAGCGTACTGATTCTCTTTCTCCTCATCAAGCGCAGATGATCGAACGCATTCATAATAATGGGAAAAATCTACTGGAACTGATTAATGATATTCTCGATCTTTCTAAAATTGAAGCGAAAAAACTGGAAATTAAACTCGGATCGTTTAATGTTGTCCAGTTAGTTTCTACAACCTTAGAAAGTTTGCGCCCCCTTGCTGATGAAAAGAATTTAGAATTACGCTGTGATGGTTATGATACTCTCAAGAATCAAGAAATCGTGAGCGATCGCGATCGCCTGCGTCAAATTTTGGTGAATTTACTCTCGAATGCGATTAAGTTTACAGAAATCGGCGGCGTTACGGTGAAATTAGAAGAGGGAGAAAGCGATCGCATTAATATTATCGTTAAAGATACCGGTATCGGCATTCCTCGCAACCGCCAACAACAGATTTTTGAAGAGTTTTACCAATGCGATCGCGGCACAACACGAAAATATTCGGGAACGGGTTTGGGGTTGGCAATTACTAAATCATTAGTGGAATTAATGCAGGGTAAAATTGAGCTAGAAAGTCAGGTTGGCAAAGGAACGACCTTTTTAATTGAATTACCTTGTAACCAGTAAACCCGAGCCTTCGAGGTTAAAATAAATGTGACTTTTGCAACGGCATGGAAAGATGACAGAACCAGAAACGATTAGTTTTATTACTGAAGATGTTCCCGAATCCGTTGACGGGGAGCGCATTGGCATCGATATTGGTGGGGGATTCGGTGAAGCCGTACAAAAAATCGCCAATCTCAAACAGCGCACAGAGGTGCGAGTGGATACGCTAACGCAAGAGATGGGCAAACTCTATCGAGTTATGATGCAACTATTTAATCAATTTCAATCCACGCAACCGGAAACCCTGCGCCTTGAAGAGGTGGAATTATCTGTCGAGGTGAATAGTAAGGGACAGGTGAGCATTGTCGGCATGGGGGGAGAAGTAGGCAGAAAAGGGGCAATTACTTTAAAATTTAAGCGAGTTCCTTCCTCTAATTCCTAGGTTTTAATGAGCGGTAGAAATTGGGCGATCGCGATCGGGATTAATAAATATCAAAATTTGCAGCCTCTCGAGTATGCTCGAGGGGATGCGGAGGCATTGCAGAGTTATTTTTTGCAGGAAGTGGGGTTTGAGAAGGTTTATTACTTCTCGGAGAAGTCACCCGCTATTGAGCAGGATCATGGTGCGCCGATCGAATCTCGCCCTACTTATGCGGTATTGCGGCGTTTTTTGCGAGTGCGGTTCGAGAAACCGTTTTTAGGGGCGGGGGATAATTTTTGGTTTTTCTTTGCGGGACACGGCATTCGGGAAGGCGATCGCGATTATCTCATGCCCATTGATGCAGATCCGGGGGATGTGGAGAATACGGCGATTTCTCTTCATTACATCAGAGAACGGCTTTTGCGGAGTGGTGCGGATAATGTGGTGTTGCTCCTCGATGCTTGTCGCAATGAGGGACGCAGATCGGGTTTAGGGGTAGGCGGTTCGCGCTATCCGGGGATTGTTACATTCTATTCTTGCAGTCCGCGTGAATCGTCTTATGAAATTGAGCAATTACAACAAGGGGCATTTACCCACGTTCTCTTGCAGGGGTTGCGAATTCAAGGAGAGGGTAATTGTGCGACGGTAGAGCGACTTTCTCATTATTTACGGTCTTATGTTCCGGCGTTGGTAGGGCATTATAAAAAGCGCTTGCAAACCCCTGTTGCGGCGGTGGATCCGGCTTCTAAATATCATTTGATTTTGTTGCCGAAGTTGGCGACGGTGGCAGATACCAATGTTCTCAGAGTAGATGCGTTTGCGGCAGAGCAAAAAGGCGATTATCGACGCGCTAAAGAGTTATGGATTCGGGTTTTAGTCAATGCACCGGGAGATTCACAGGCAATTGAAGCGATCGAACATCTGGCTTCATTTCGTTCTCGATCTAAAACTTCTCATAAAAGTAAAAATATTGGTAGTCGCTCTGGAATGCAATTGCGTTTAACTCGAAGACAGTGGCTAATATTGGCGCAATTGGCAAGTGCAGGAGCTATTTCGACAATCGCCGCTAAGATAATGTCTGATTTTGGGAAAAAACTTCAAACAATGGTATCGCGAAATCTCAACGCTCTCCAGCAACAGTCTTCTCCTAAATCAACGCTTGAAACCTCTACAAACAACTTGCAAGAATTTGCATTTGAAACGGTGACGGTAAATGCGAAGGGAGAGGAAATAGAGCGTAAGAAAGGCAAGGCTAATTTTTTGGCTGAGGATTTAGGAAATGGAATCAAGCTGGAAATGGTTGCGATTCCTGAAGGAACGTTTATGATGGGGGCATCAAACACTGAAGAGGGAAGAGTTAATAGTGAAAGTCCTCAACATCAAGTCAATGTGAAATCCTTCTTTATCAGTAAAACTTCCATTACTCAAGCACAGTGGCAACAAGTGGCATCTTTCCCCAAAATTCAAAGCGATCTCAAATCCGATCCTTCTCATTTCAAAGGGAATCACCGTCCGGTAGAAAGTGTATCCTGGTATGATGCGATCGAGTTTTGTGCCAGATTATTCGTTCATACTGGGCAGAAATATCGACTCCCGAGCGAGGCGGAATGGGAATATGCTTGCCGTGCAATGACAACAACTCCGTTTTCTTTTGGAGAGACAATTACAACAGATTTGGCAAATTATCGGGGAACAGATTGGACATTTAAAGGAAAAATTTACAAAGGATTCTATGGTAGTGGTTTCAGAGGATTGTATCGAGAAGAAACAATACTTGTAGAAAAATTTCTCCCCAATTCTTTTGGGTTATTCAATATGCACGGGAACGTTTGGGAATGGTGTGCAGATCCTTGGCATGATAACTATAGAAGGGCTTTGCTAGATAGCCGGGTTTGGGATGAGAATAATAATCCCTATCAAAATTTATCAGAAAATTTACCAGAATTTCTCCAAGATAAACGAAACCGAGTATTTCGGGGTGGTTCTTGGCTCAATATGCCTGTATATTGCCGTTCTGCTAATCGTGGCTTTAACCAGCCTTGGGTTCGTAACAATAATATTGGCTTTCGGGTGGCGTTGTTCGCGGCGAGGACTCTTTAGCCATTTCCTCTCTTTCCCTTTGCTCTTCTTCTACTCGACTCTCTTTTGTTAAATTGTCTTATTTTCTGAGAGGGGAAAAGGCGATCTCGTTTTGGAAGAGAAAATAAAGTTATAGCGATCGCGATCGTCAACTTGAAGAAGAATGGACACAATCAACACAATCTGAAGAAGAGAAAACATGACCTATCCTCGATATTGCGATCGCTTTTCCTGAGAATATCTCAAAAATGCGATGGTCAAGATAATTATATGTCCCAAACTGCCTTTTTAAACAATGCAATCGCGCAATTTTTCAACAGAATACGCAATCGACATTTATTGATAACCAATTATAGCTTGTTTTAATCGCCGCAAACGTTTTTGTCTATTTTCATGTTCGGGTCTACCGAACTTAGTATGTAAAACTAAGTTGAGAAAAGGGCATCCAACC